>DMAT01000142.1:5855-6973 GCA_003451635.1 Syntrophus sp. (in: bacteria)
ATCGGTGTTGAATACCGGCGCCAGGGACTGCATGGATTGCTTGATCATGGCCAGCCATTTTTCCGGAATCCCGGCGGCGTCGCGTTCGTAAAAGTATGGAACTACATTGTTTTCCAGAAGACTATAGAGGGACTGACCGTCTTCCGCATCGACATTGCCCTGGGGTTCCTCATAACCTTTCAGGACCGGGCCGATGGTCCAGCCGTTGGCGCCGTTATATCCTTCCACCCACCAGCCATCGGAGGCGCTCATATTGAGGACGCCGTTGATCACCACCTTGATGCCGCTGGTCCCGCTGGCCTCGAGGGGCCGCCGGGGATTGTTCAGCCAGAGATCCACCCCCTGGACGAGGTGGCGGGCGACGCGGATATCGTAATTCTCCAGAAAAAAGATCTTCCCCCGGAATCGTTCCTCCCGACATACGGTTAAGACCTTTTCAATCAGGTTCTTCCCCATACCGTCGTTGGGATGGGCCTTCCCTGAAAACACCAGGTGCACCGGCCGACTGGGATGATTAACGATCCGGTCGAGGCGATCCAGGTCCGACAGGATCAGATCCGCCCGTTTGTAGGGGGCAAAGCGCCGGGCGATTCCGATCATGAGGGCCCCGGAGTTCATTTTGGCAAAGAGTTCCTCCCGCCACATCCGGGCAGAACCGTATTTTACGCCCCGTTTGGACACATCCTCGCGGATCAGATCGATGGTCTTCTGTTTGAGTTCATAACGCACCCGCCACAGCAGGGCATCGGGTATGTCATGGACCCGGGCCCACCGCTCGGCGTCGGTGAGGTTCTTTTCCCAGTCCATTCCCAGGTAAGCATCGAGGAGGGACCGCATCCGCGGGGCAAGGTAGGAAAGGACATGGACGCCGTTGGTAACATGGCCGATGGGAATATCGGAATCGTCGTAACCCTTCCAGACGTCCCGCCACATGTGCCGGGAGAGCTGGCCATGGACCAGACTGACGGCATTGCTGCGGAGGGTCATTTTAAAGGCAAGGATATTCATGAAGAAGGCCCTGTCCTCTCCCCCTTCGCGACGGCCAAGCTCCCAGAACTGGGCCCAGGAGAGTCCCGAGCGTTTCACAAAGCCGGCAAAGTAGTGCTCAATGAGATCCC
>DMAT01000377.1 GCA_003451635.1 Syntrophus sp. (in: bacteria)
CGATTTACGTTGAGGAAACGATTCTATCTTTACCCATGATTCTCATCAATGCGGGCCATCGGGGGATTCTCGCCGAAATGACCCCGGCGGAGCTGGTAAGGATACTGCGTCCAACACCGGTGAATGTGGCGATTGAAAGGTAAGAGGCTATGACTTTAGAAAAGGATCAACTAATTATCCGTTGTCTCACTTGTGGTACAAAAAACCGCATCCCCAAAGAACATATGCAGGACAGACCGACCTGCGGAAAATGTCGGGCCCCCCTGGATGACATGATTATCCGCTGCCTCAGTTGCGGCACAAAAAACCGGATGCCCGAGACGCGTCTCAATGACCGCCCCCTGTGCGGTCGCTGCGGCGTCCCCCTGGTGGTCGACGGAGATACGGCAAAACCCTTCGATACCACGGACGCTGCATTTCCCCGGGAGGTCCTGACCGCAACGGGCGCCGTTATTGTTGATTGCTGGGCTCCCTGGTGCGCCCCCTGCCGCCTGGTGGCCCCCATTCTTGATGAACTGGCCGCGAAATACGCCGGAGGGATCAAGATCGCCAAGCTCAATGTTGACGAAAATCCTGTTACCGCATCTCAGTACGATATCCGCAATATCCCCACGTTATTGTTTTTTCGGGAAGGAAAACTTGTCGATAGGGTCACGGGCGCCTTATCCAAGGAAGAACTCGAACGGCATCTCCTGGCCGTTATGAAAACCAATTAAAACCAGCAAAGGAAGGAACAAGCCATGCCTGTAGTTTATAATTGTCGCGTCTTCAAGGTCCGGGAAGAAGACGTCCGACTGCCCAAGGGCCACAGGTCCCGCTTGAGCTGGATCGACCATAAACCCTGCATCGCCGTGATTCCCGTGGATGGGGAAGGCAATTTCCTGCTCATCCGGCAGTACCGCCATGCCACCGGCGGATATCTACTGGAAATCCCTGCGGGCAATATCGATGAAGGGGAGTCTCCGGAGNNGAGGGAATTGGGAGAAGAGACCGGTTTCCAGGCCCGCCGGATAACCAGTCTCTTTGCAGGGTATCTGATTCCCGGGTATGGAAATGAATACATGTATTTCTATCTTGCCCAGGAGCTCTATGCGGCGCCCCTGCCTCCTGATGACGACGAGGACATCGAGATAGTCAGGATGTCGCCGGGCGAGGCCAAAGACAAACTCCAGGGGGGAGAGATTCGGGACGTCAAAACGGCATTGGGGATTACCCTGGCCATGGAACGCCTGAGAATAGATGGTGAAACGCTCATTTCGGCCCACAGTCACAAATAATGATGGTTACCGGAAGATCTTGTCCCGCCGCTGCAGTTCGATTTCCAGCCGCTTGAGTTGTTCGATGTTTTTTTTCATCTGCTCGTTTTCGTTCCGCAGTTGCACACTATCTTGCCGCAACTGCTCATTTTCCTTGCGTAACCGAGACAGTTCGCCTTGGGCCTTCAGCTGGTCGGTGCGGCATTCTTTTTGCGTATGCTCCCAAAGCGCCTTGATTTTAATACATGCCTGCTTTTCCTTTTCCGCCTGTTCACGGGCTGTCTGTGCCTCATCCATGAGGATCAGGAAACTCTTGGTGTAATTTCGCCACTTGCTCTTGGGATATTTATTTATCAGCAGACCAAAGGCTTCTCGGGCCCTGCTGTAATCAACAGGGCGTTCTTCGCCGCTGAGTTGGGCATAACCTTCCTGGAAAAGGGCCGTATCGGACTGAAAGCGCGCCGCCAGACTGCCGGGAGGCTCTACGGGAGCGTTCTTCGTCGTAGCGCAAGCACCGAGGCAGATCACAAAGATGATCGTAATGCTTATCTTTATTCCTATTGCTACGAAGGATGTCTTTTTACGCAAAGCTCGATTTCCTATCCTGTGACACGTTCAGTTTTTGTGGATTCGCAAAAAAGTCTTCATGCGGATGTCCGAGCATCCATATCCTCTTTCTTCACGTAATTGCTTCCAGAGAGGGTTTTACCATAATTTTTGACCTCTGCCGCCATCTTCGCCATCTCCAGCGGACTCCGGTACAGGGAACTATCGCCGGTGACGATGGACAGGGTCACCGTAACGAGGGGAAATTCCCGAAGCTGGCCCTGACGGTCCTTGGCAAGGATAAATCCCCGCTGCCGATCCTCTTCGCTATAGAACTTCCTGATCCGCTGATCAAATTCCTCGACTATACAGCGACACATCGCTTCGGCCCTAGACGGTTCCGTGATCAGGATGAAGTCGTCCCCCCCGATATGGCCGATAAAATCCACCTTGCGTCCCCATTTCTGCTTGCAGTCATCAAGGATCACGGCCACTTCCTTGATGACCTCGCTTCCCCAGGCATAGCCGTAATGATCGGCAAAAGGTTTGAAGTTGTCGAGATCTAAATGACAAAGGGAAAAGAGTTCCTCTTCCCGGAGGCGTCGTTCAATTTCCTGTTCGATAGCCAGATTCCCCGGCAATCCCGTCAAAGGGCTGGCATCAAGGTGCAGGGTTTCCAGGATCTTCAGGCGCTTGGTCATGGCGTTGAATGCCCTGGCCAGGCTGCCGATTTCATCCCGCCGCTGGATGTTGATCTCCCGGTCGAAATGCCCTTCCGCAATGAAACCAGTCGCTTTTTCAAGCTTTCTCAGGGGGCGGGAGATATTGAAGGTAATGGCCGCCGCCAGGAACAACCCGACAATGAGACTGGCGAACGTCAGGAGAATCGTCATCCGTGCCGCTTCCTGCCCCTTGATGTTAATGGCGTTCATTCTGGTATCGATATCCTTTTCCGACTGCATCTGGAGCGAACGCAGGGAAAAGGCCATCTTTTCTATGATTCTGCGCCCTTCTTGAGACGACAGGACCACCGCCTCTTCGATGCGGTTTTCTCCTACCAGGGATGTTTCCTTGAGGAAGGTCGCATTATAGTCACTGAACAACAGGGATAGCAGTTCCACCGTATTGCCCCGTCCCTGAGGGCTATCCTTTTTCAGAATGGCCAACTGGGATTGAAAATCCTGACTTCGGGCCCAGAAGATGTCCGCCATGGAGGGGTCTTTTAAAATCAGATATTTTTTCTCCGCCCCTTCCCATGCCAAGAGCGTTTCCATCATCTGCTTTTCCGTCTCCAGGAGCCGGAAATCCTGATGGATAAGTGTAAAGGCCAGCTTATTGAGATCTCGCAGATGCCCTACGGCATAGGCGCTGGCCAAGACTGTCAGCACGGCCATGGCCAGATAGCTCAGGAGAAGCTTGCTGCGGATATTCAGTATCATACGGTTTTCGTATCATATTTTTTCTTGTTGCGTAAAGACCAAAAATCATTTGTCATGACAAAATAGCCATAATAATTCACCCGCAATGATGCAAGATCAGAAAAAATCTGCTAAGAGGCTGGCAAATGGAAGATCCGGAAATTCAATATGGCGCCCTGGTCAAGACGGGGCTGAAAATGGGCGTCCGCAAGGGCTGGAGCGGTTTTGTCTGGATGATGAAAATTGTCCTGCCCATTTCCCTGCTGACCGCCCTCCTGGACTGGAGCGGCTGGATCGGGCGCCTCGATTTCCTCCTGACACCCGTCATGGGCTTCCTCCATCTACCCCCGGCCGCCGCCCTCCCTCTGTTGATCGGAATGCTGGCCAATATTTACGGGGCAATTGCCGCCATGGTCGTTCTGCCCTTGAACGAGGGACAGATGACCCTGATCGGCATCTTCCTGCTCATGGCCCATAACCTCATACAGGAGGGGATAATCCAGGGAAAATCAGGGATTAACCCCGTAAAGGCGACCCTGTTCAGGATTATCACCGCATCCGTTACCGTGATGATCGTCGGCCCCTGGCTGGTTTCCGGCCCCGCAGCGACGGCAGCGGCGGGGGCTCTGCCGCCGATCCACCTGCCCTTCGCAGACATGTTATGGCATTGGCTTCAGACGACTGCCATCCTGTGCTTCAAGATCTTTTTGATCATCATGTTCATCATGACCCTCCTGGAGACCATGAAATTTCTGGACTGGATCAATTACATCGTCCGTTTTTTCTCTCCCCTCCTCAAACTCATGGGGCTGGATGCGAAAGTCGGGCTCCTCTGGATGACGGCGATCATTTTTGGCCTCGCCTATGGCGGGGCGGTCATCGTCGAGGAGGCCAAGGCGGAACACCTCTCAAAAGAAGACCTGGAAATGCTCCATCTTTCCATCGGCATCAACCATTCCATGGTCGAAGACCCCCCCCTGTTCATCTCCGTCGGGTTGAATGCCTTCTGGCTCTACATCCCCCGTATCGTTGTCGCGGTGATCACGGTCCATTTGATTCGCCTCTGGTACCGTTTCCGCCGTTACCGATCGAAATCCATAAAAAAGCCTCTTTAAATGGGTTTATTCCTCTTATTGTCCCTTGCCCGGAAAAATTTCTTTTGCTATAAGTAATTAAACAATGAAAAAGGGGAGGTTGGGTGCATGATCTACAATGAAGAATTTGAAACCCTGCCCAGGGAAGCCCTTGAGGCCCTGCAGTTGAAGAGGCTCCAGCAGGTGGCGCAAAGGGTGTATCACACCGTGGGTTTCTATCGAAGAAGCTTTGACGAGGCGGGGGTAAAACCGGAGGACCTCAAAACCCTGGGAGACTTGAAACGCTTCCCCTTTACCACCAAGCAGGATCTCCGGGACGGCTATCCATTCGGCCTTTTTGCCGTCCCCATGAGCAACGTGGTGCGTTTGCACGCCTCTTCGGGGACCACGGGGCGGTCCACGGTGGTGGGTTACACCCATCGGGATATTGAAACCTGGTCGGAACTCATGGCCCGCTGTTTTGTCGCTGCAGGCCTGACAAAAAACGATATCATTCATAACGCTTACGGATATGGTCTTTTCACGGGCGGCCTCGGAGCCCACTACGGCGCGGAAAAACTGGGGGCCAGCGTCATTCCCATGTCAGGGGGCAATACGAAGCGGCAGATCATGATCCTCCAGGATTTCGGACCCACCGCCATCTGCTGCACCCCTTCTTACGCCCTGAACCTTGCCGAGCAGGGGCAGGCCATGGGGGTGGACATGCAGTCTTTAAAGCTCCGGGTCGGCATCTTCGGCGCCGAACCCTGGAGCGACAAGATGCGCGATGAAATCGAAAACACGATGGATATCATGGCTTTGAACATCTACGGGCTTTCTGAAATCATGGGGCCGGGGGTATCGATGGAATGCACGGAAGGCCGTGAGGGGATGCACGTCTTTGAAGATCATTTCCTCGTCGAAACGATCAACCCCGACACCGGCGAAGTCCTGCCCCCGGGGGAAAAAGGCGAGCTGGTCTTCACCACCCTGACCAAGGAGGCCTT
>DMAT01000135.1 GCA_003451635.1 Syntrophus sp. (in: bacteria)
AGCTCCTGAATATGCTCATGGGCAACGGCGTCGATTTTTGTCACGACATCTTCCGTGGGAACGTGCCGACCATAGCAGATCTCGTTTTTGGCCAGTCTGGTCATCCGGTTGTCCGTGCTTTCCATGGAAAGAAGAAAATTTCCCTTGATGAGTTCCTTCGCTCCATGAAGTTCCTTTGCCGTCAAGGGCTGCTTGGCCATGCGCATAAGTTCATCGAGAATCAGTCCCAGAACTTCCCGGACTTCTCCTTTGCCCGTGCCCACATACACGGCCAGCATGCCCGTATCGATATAGGGGGTCAGATAAGAATGAATGGCATAGGCAAGTCCCCTTTTCTCTCTAATCTCCTGAAAGAGCCGGGAACTCATGCTTCCACCGAGGACGGCGTTCATCAGGAAACTGGCGTGGCGGTTTTCGCTGACCGAAGAAGGGGCGAGGGTTCCAATCATCATATGAACCTGTTCGAGATCCTTTTCCAGAACAGTAATACTTGTGGAAACAGCAGTAGGCAGGATGAAGGTTACTTTTTCCGTATCTTCGCCCATACCCCCGAAGGCCTTTTCCGCAAGTTCCACGAGCGTCTCATGCTTCAGATGGCCCGCCGCCGTCAGGACAACATTCCGACCCCGGTAGCGGCTGCGGAAAAACTTCAGCAACGAATCCCTGGAAAAACCCTCAACCCGCTCCCGCGTACCGAGGACCTGCATGCCAAGATGATTGTGTTTCCAGAAATTGGCCTCGAAAAAATCGTGAATGTAGTCGTCGGGAGAGTCTTCCAGCATGCTGATCTCCTGGAGGACAACGGATTTCTCCTTGGTGATTTCATCTTCATCAAACCTGGAATGATTGAAAATATCGGCAAGAAGATCTATTGCGAGGGCCAGGTGGTAATCGGGAATCTTGATATAGAAAGCGGTCAGTTCCTTACTCGTGAAGGCGTTCATGACTCCGCCGACGGAGTCAATCGTGGAGGCGATGTCGAAAGCCGTTCTCCTCTCCGTCCCCTTGAAGAGCATATGTTCGATAAAATGGGCGGATCCATTGGTCTGGTCGTCTTCGTAACGGGAGCCGCATTCTACCCAGATACCGATGGAGATCGAGCGGACATGCTCGATCTCCTTGGAAATAATCCGCATTCCATTGTCAAGAATCGTCTTATGATACATCCGCCCCCAGCGCATCCTTCCTGCTCAGGCGGATCTTGCCCTGCTTGTCGATTTCGATGACCTTGACCATGATCACATCCCCTTCGTTGACGACGTCCGTCACCTTGTTGACCCTATCCTTGGCCAACTGGGAAATGTGGACCAGTCCTTCCGTGCCGGGAATGATTTCAACAAAGGCACCGAAGTCAACAACCTTTTTAACGGTTCCGCTGTAGATCCTGCCGATTTCCGCTTCCTCGGTTAGCCATTTTACCATGGCCACGGCCCGGGCCGCCGCTTCGGCGTCACTGGAGGCGATGGTGACCGTACCGTCGTCTTCAACATCGATGGTTACCCCTGTCTCGCTGACAATCTGGCGGATGTTCTTACCGCCGCTGCCGATGACATCCCGGACCTTCTCCGGTCTCACCTTCACCGTGGTAATGCGGGGGGCGTAAAGAGAAATATCGGCGCGGGATTCGGCAAGGGTGAGGAGCATCTTGTCGATAATGTGGATCCTTCCCTCCCGGGCCTGCATCAGCGCCCGCTTCAGGATGTCTTCCGTCAGATTGTCGATTTTGATGTCCATCTGCATGGCCGTGACACCTTCCTTTGTTCCACAGACCTTGAAGTCCATATCCCCGGCATGGTCTTCATCGCCCAGAATGTCGGAGAGGATGACCACTTCGTTGCCCTCACTGAGGAGACCCATGGCAATGCCGCCAACGGGCGCTTTGATGGGCACCCCGCCGTCCATAAGGGACAGACAGCCGCCGCAAACCGTCGCCATGGAAGACGAGCCATTGGAGGACAGGATCTCGGAAACGATGCGAATCGTGTAAGGAAACACATCCGCTGCCGGTAAAACTGGGGCCAGCGCCCTTCTCGCCAGATTTCCATGGCCGATCTCCCGCCTTCCGGGGCTTCCGATCCGCTTTGCCTCTCCTACAGAGTAGGCGGGAAAATTGTAATGGAGAATGAAGGACCGCCGCTCCTCCCCGCCGATAAAATCGATCCGCTGTTCATCCGAAGACGTCCCGAGGGTCATGGCGGCAAGGGCCTGTGTTTCGCCCCGGTTGAAGAGGGCGGAACCATGAACTCTGGGAAGGAGGCCGACCTCCGAGGAAATGGCCCGGATGTCTGTAAAAGAACGGCCGCCAATGCGCTGCTTGTCTCGGAGGATCTTATCTCTGAGGATCTTCCTGTCCAGACTTTCAAATATTCGTCCCACCACCGGAACCAAGGCGGCGTCTTCTCCGGCGCAGACTTTCTTGGCGTGATCCCGGAGCTGATCCAGCTTGTCGTATCTTTCCAGTTTGCGAACTATCTGATAGGCCTCCTGAATGCCCGCAGCTACCGCATTGGCCACCTTCTTTACAAGTGCTTCGTCCTCAGCGACTTCCACCATGCTTCTTTTCGCCTTCCCGATGGCCAGACGCATCCGATCCTGCAATTCGATGATGGGACGCAGCGCCTCCAGACCGGCATTGATGGCGGCAATCAGGTCATCCTCGCCAACCTCGTTCGCCTCGCCTTCCAGCATGACAAGATTGATATCAAATTCCCTGCCCTGCGAGCCGGGGGTTATCTTCCTTCCCGTGAGGAAGATGTTGAAGTCGCTTTCTTTCAATGCTTCTGCGGAAGGATTACAGACCAACTGGCCGGCGATTCTCCCTACCCGGATGCCCGCTATGGGTCCCTTGAAGGGAACATTCGACATCTCAAGTGCCGCTGACGCCCCAATCATGGCCGCCACACCCGAATCGTTCTCCGTATCCAGGGAAAGGACATTGGCCACGATCTGGGTCTCGTAGTAATAACCCTTGGGAATGAGTGGGCGAATCGATCGATCGATCATACGCGAGGTCAGGATTTCCCTTTCATTGGGCCGCCCTTCCCGTTTAAAGAAACCGCCGGGGATCTTCCCCACTGCATAGGTCAGTTCCTGATAATCAACCGTCAAGGGAAGAAAATCAAGTCCCTCGCGTGCGGTTTTCAGGGATACGACCGTAACCAGCACCACCGTATCACCATAGGTTACCAACGCTGCCCCATCGGCCTGTTCTGCCAGGTAATGGGCCTTTATCGACAGATTTCTTCCCGCAAATTCGCCCTCAAATATTTCTTTCATCTAATCTGTTATCCTCTCTGTAATGCTATTTTCTTAAGCCAAGACGCTGGATCACGGCTCGGTAACGTTCGACATCTTTTTTCTTTACATAATCCAGAAGTCGCCTTCTCTGACCAACAAGTTTCAACAGACCCCGCCGCGAATGATGGTCCTTCTTGTGGACCTTGAAGTGCTCCGTGAGATATTCAATCCTCGCACTGAGCAGGGCAATCTGGACCTCCGGGGACCCGGTGTCTTTTTCGTGCAACTTGTATTGAGAAATAATTCCTTGTCTTTTTTCTGTATCTAACACTTTTATTCCTCCCTCTTTAACTGGTTATCTCTATTTTAATTTTCGTTGAATACCCTAAGCAGCCTCATGACGGGGACGTCATTTTGAAGTCCCGCCAGCTCCCGGCTCCCGCAAAGAAGCTCCGCTATCGCCACGAGTTCACCATCACTACCGGTTAACTTTACCATATCTCCTGAATCAAGAAAAGGAATATCATCACGACGATTTACCATTTCCGCACGGGGGTGCACGCCAACCTTGATTCTTTTCACCCATGGGTCATCCGGCACAATGGTCCTCATGTCGGGAAGCAATTCCGCCATGGGGATGAGGCCGGCGCGGACCCGGTCATCATTCCCTAGCCTGTCTTTCCGATCTATGACAATCGCCGACGCCTCGGAAAAAATACCGCTGCGGGTCCTCCGCAACCCGGCAACACATGCCCCACAACCGAGGATGTCGCCGACATCGGCACATAAAGAACGTACATAGGTTCCTCCTGAGCAGGACATGCGAAACGTCACATAGGGTAGCGATATTTCTTCAATCGTCAACTGGGAGATCTCCACCATCCGCGGCGGCGGATCGACAATGATTCCCTTCCGCGCCCACTTATACAGGGCCCGTCCTTGTACCTTCACAGCCGAATAGCGGGGCGGTATCTGTTCGATCCTGCCCAGAAACCCATGCAGGGCATTCTCGACACTCTGGTCGGTAACCTGAGGTTCCTTTTCTTCCAGCACCGCTCCATCTATATCCAAGGTATCCGTGCGAACGCCGAGGAGCATGGAAACCAAATAGTCTTTAGTCACGGACACCAGGAAAGGGACAAGTTTCGTCGCCTCGCCGATGCATACGGGCAGAACGCCGGTCGCCAAGGGATCCAGCGTCCCCGTGTGGCCCGCCTTTTTTACCCCCGCGACCTTTCGGACATCCAGGACAACATCATGGGACGTCATACCTGGACGCTTGTCGATAACAACTACCCCATTCATTTCCACGCCGATGTGCAAATAACCTCCAGGAGCCGTTTCTTTACGGTGTCAATATCTCCTTCAATCCGGCAGCCTGACGCATTGACATGCCCGCCGCCGCCGAACACCTTCGCTACCCGCTCGACGTTGGTCACACCCTTGGAGCGCAGGCTGATCTTGAAATTTCTGTCCGGCAGTTCCGTATATAGAATTGATATTTCCACGCCTGCGATGGATCTTGGCAAATCGACAAGGCCCTCGGAATGCTCCCAGAGGGCGCCCGTTTCTTCAAAATCTTTAAGAAAGATAACCAGCGAGCCGACCCGGTCCCGGCAATCAAAGCTCAGGGTTTGCATGACCTTTGCCAATAAACGAATTTTGGCCATGGGGAAGCTCTCATAAATATTTTCTGATATCCACTGGGGATCGGCGCCGCTTTCGACCAGATGACCGGCCGCAATAAAGGTGTCTTTCCCCGTGTTGCCATAATGGAACCCACCGGTATCGGTGATGATCGCCGTATAAAGATTCGTGGCCATCTCCCTGGTGATAGCCGTTCTCATCGCCGTCAGGAGGCGGAAAACCAGCTCTCCGGTGGAACTTGCCGCCGGATCGATCAATCTGACCTCACAGAATCCGCCATTGGAAAAATGATGATCGATATTCACCAGCGTCTTGGCGGCCCCTATCCGGAGGGCTTCATCCCCTACCCGATCCAGTTCGCTGCAATCGAGAATGATGGCAACCTCAAAAGAATCCTGAGGGGGCAGAGTATTACGGATAATATCCGCTCCGGGAAGGAAACGGAAATTATCGGGCGTCTTGTCCTGATTGTAGACGGCGACCTCTTTTCCGAGGCCTTTAAGAAGGAAATAAACGGCCAGCTCCGAACCGAGGGCGTCACCGTCTAACTTGACGTGGGCCGTAATGAGAAACTTTTGATGACGATTAATGATGTCAACTATCTTTTGGATCATCCGCAACCTCTTGTTCATGTATCCGGGCAAAAATCGTGTCGATGCGACTTCCGTAAGCAAAGGACGGATCGACGTAAAAAATAATCTCCGGAACGTAACGCAGCTCCAGGCGTTTACCAAGTTCTCTTCTCAAAAAACCGGTCGCCTTTTCGAGCGCCTTCTGAGTCTCGGGGCGGCAGGTATCCTGCCCCATCTCGACAAAATAGATCCTGGCCGTCCGCAGGTCATCGCTGAGCTTGACCCCGGTAATGGTCATCTGCTTAATCCTCGGATCGGCGACTTCCCTGGTCAGGATATCGGAGACCTCGATCATGATGCGCTCCGCCACCCGCTGCGCCCTTTTAAAAGTCGCCATACTTCTCTGTCCCTTCAGATTGCATGTTAAGCCACTCTGAATAACTGGTTATTTCCAGATTCGAACCGATGACCTGGGCAATTCCCATCTCTTCGATATAGTTGAATATATGATCAACTTTCGCGTTAATATAGCGCCGGTCGTTCCCGACCACGCAAAACCCGATCTTCGCCTTCTTCCATGAATCATTGTCTCCAACCTCGGCTATGGAGACATTGAAGGTATTCTGCGTCCGTTTCAGGATTTTTGCTAAAATGGATCTTTTTTCTTTGAGGGACCTGCATTCCGGAATCCACAAGTCCACAAGCCCGGCGCCTACTACCATTATTTTGATTTATAGCTTTCTTTCGACCTGCTCGTTGACGTAAGCCTCCAGGATGTCCCCTTCTCGGAGGTCATTATAGTTCTCCATCCCGATACCGCATTCGTAACCCGTCGCTACTTCTCTGGCGTCATCCTTCGCCCGCTTCAGGGAAGCTATTTTCCCGTCATATACAACAACGCCATCCCTCACCAGTTTGAGATTGGCACTTCGGGCAATCTTACCATCCGTTACATAACATCCCGCGATCGTCCCCACTTTGGGTATTTTAAACAATTGCCTTACTTCGGCCCGCCCCTGGACAACCTCCTTGTATATCGGATCGAGAAGACCTTCCATGGCCGCACGGACATCTTCAATGACGTTGTAAATGATATCATAGAGTTTTATCTCGACTCCCTCTTGTTCGGCCACTTCGACGACCCGGCTGTCCGGCCTCACATTGAAACCGATGACAATGGCATTGGCTGAAGAAGCAAGCATGACGTCCGTTTCCGTGATCGCTCCCGTAGAGCTGTGAATGACTTTCAGCCTCACATCTGCCGTGCTCAGCTTGTTCAGGGCCTCGGAAATGGCTTCCATGGACCCTTGAACGTCCGCCTTGATGATCACGTTGAAATCCTTCACACCCTCCTTGATCTTCTGATAGAGCTGCTCCAGGGTGATCTTTGAGGTTGCCGAAAGTTCCTTCTCCCTTTCCTTTCTCGTCCAGTAGTCGGCGATGTTGCGCGCCTTCTTTTCGTCCTCGACACAGAGGAATTCGGCACCGACCTGGGGGACGTTTGAAAAGCCAATCACCTCCACCGGCGTCGATGGCCCGGCCTCCTTAACCCGCTTCCCCCGGTCGTTGACCATGGCGCGCACCCGTCCAGACTCCGTTTTCGATGCAAAGGCGTCGCCTTCCCGGAGGGTTCCTTCCTGAATGAGAACCGTTGCCACCGGCCCCCTTCCCTTGTCCAGTTTCGATTCAATGATAATACCTTTTGCCGGTCTTTCCGGATCAGCCTGAAGTTCCAGGATATCGGCCTGCAGCAGGATCATTTCGAGAAGGGCGTCAATGCCCAGTTTCTGTTTGGCCGAAACCTCACAAAAAATGGTTTCCCCTCCCCATTCCTCGGAAACGAGATTGTATTCCGTGAGGCCCTGCTTGATCCGCTGCGGATCCGCATCGGGCTTGTCCATCTTGTTGATGGCCACAATAATCGGGACGCCCGCTACCCGGGAGTGGTTGATGGCCTCTATGGTCTGCCCCATTACTCCATCATCCGCCGCTACCACCAGCACTACCACATCCGTCACCTGTGCACCTCGGGCACGCATGGCAGTGAAGGCCTCATGGCCGGGGGTATCAAGAAAAACGATGTCCCTGTCTTTGATATGGACATGATAGGCGCCAATGGCCTGGGTTATCCCGCCGGCTTCACCCTCGATCACTTTTGTCTCCCGGATCGCATCAAGAAGAGACGTTTTACCGTGATCGACGTGGCCCATGATAGTAACAACCGGAGCTCGTGGTTGCAGGTTACGGGAACCCGGATCATCCTGCTGAAAGGTATCTTCGAATTCGATGCCGGCTAGTTCCACCTGATAACCGAATTCCCCGGAGATAAGCGTCGCCGTGTCAAAATCAAGGGACTGGTTAATGGTTACCATCAACCCCATCCCGATGAGTTTGTTGATGACTTCACTGGCCTTTACGCCCATCTTCTTGGCCAAATCACCAGCGGTGATCGTCTCGGAAATCTTGAGCCGCCGTTTACTGGCCTTAGGTACGGTAATGACTGTTTTTTGAAGCTTCACGACCCCGGCCTTTTTCTCATCCCGCCAGCGGGAACTCCTCTCATCCCGATCAAGTTCTTTAGTTTTTCCCTTTCGATCGACGGCCTTTTTGATTAAGGCCTTATTGCGGGGAAACGGATCAGAAATCACCACTTCTACGGGTTTCTTACCTCTTTTTTTATCCTTATCAGGTTCCCATTTCACCGGTTTCTTCGCCCCCGCCGGGGGCGCCACATCCCTGCCTGCAACTACGTCCGTCCTTCTGGGCACAGGTTTTCTCTGGGCGCCGGCTCCTGCCATGTCCTGTGGCTTACGAGGTGCTGTAATCCGGTTGATTTCTCTTTTTATCGGTTTGGGAGCAGGCAGCGGGGCAACCGGGGGGACAGATTGCATAACCGGCTTGCCGACGACAGGTTCAGCCATTTCTGCCACAGGGGCTCCACTCACAACGGGGGCCAGCGGCGGAGCCTCTTGAGGAATCGGGGGCGATACAACCTTCGCCTCGGCGATCTTCTCCTCCGTAGGCTTCACTTCAGCAAGCTTTACTTCGGCAGGTTCCTGGATAACTTCGACAGGAACGGCGATCTCCTTGACGAGTTCGACAGTGGGCTCGGATATGGGTTTTTCCTTGACTTCCTCTGTTTCCCCCGCCACGGGAAGGAGTTCTTCTGACGGTGCAGGCACTTCCTCTTCAACCTCGGTGCGTACCGCTCTTCTTCTGATGACCGTAGATTTTACCCGCTTCTCGACCACCTCATGGGGTTCAGCAGCTGAAGATTCCCTTTTAATCCTCTCTATCTCGCTGTCTTCGAGGGTACTTGAGTGGGACTTCACCGAAATACCCATTTTGTCCAGACGTGCGATCAAGTCTTTGTTATCGACCCCTAATTCCCTGGCCAATTCGTAAACTCTCATTTTTGACATGCTGATTCCCTCGCTAAAGCGTACTCAATTCTTGAGCTTTCAGATAAGTACCATTAAACTTTTTATATACACTCATCGTTTACAGATTATCACTCCCCAGTGGCCGGAGCCTCCGCAATCATGAGCGTCGCCGCTTGCATCCAGCCCTCGGCCTGCTCTCTGTTCACTCCGGGTACGGCCATGATTGTGTCCACGTCCACTGCGGCGATCAAGGCCAGGCTCGTGATTCCTTCCTTGAGAAGACCCTCGACAATCGCTTCACTCATGCCCGGCAGGACCATCAGGTCGGTGCGGCTGTCTTCATCCTGCTGAGCTGAAGAAGACTCACTCTTGACATCGATTTTCCAGCCTGTCAGCTTGACGGCCAAACGAACATTCTGTCCATTTCTGCCGATCGCCAATGAAAGCTGGTCATCGGGAACAATAACCTCCATGCACCGATTTTCCTCATCAATGAGCACACGATCCACCTTGGCAGGCGACAAGGCTGCGTAGACATACTTGGCGGGATCATCGGAAAATGGAACAATATCAATCTTCTCTCCCCGTAATTCCTGGACCACGCTCTGGACCCGGGAGCCTCTCATGCCTACACAGGCGCCGACGGGATCGATATCCTTATCCCTGCTCTTAACGGCAATCTTTGCCCGCTTTCCCGGTTCTCTGGCAATACTGACAATCTCAATCAACCCCTCTGATATTTCCGGGACCTCCACTTCGAAAAGGGCTTTTAAAAACGCCGGATGGGTCCGGGAAAGGATAATCTGTGGTCCCTTGGATATCCTCTTGACATCACAGATAAATGAACGGATCCTCTCGCCCCGCTTGTAGACTTCCCGGAAGATTTGCTCCGACACGGGGATAACGCCTTCCGAGCGGCCAAGATTGACGATGATGCTGCCACCTTCAAATCTCTGGACGAAGCCATTGACGAGCTGCATCTTGCGGTCTTTGTATTCCTCATATACATTGTCGCGTTCGGCATCCTTAACGCGCTGGATGATAATCTGCTTGGCCGTCTGAACAGCAATACGGCCAAAGGTAGAAGTGTCAACCTTCATGCCCAGGCTGTCTCCAGGTTCCACTTCCTCATCCATATCCCTCGCTTCGGCCGTGGATATTTGCATATCCGGATCCGTTACCTTTTCTTCCACCGTTTTGAATTGAAATACCTCAATTTCTCCGGCCTCCTCGTTATAGTGGGACTCGATTTCGACGTTGGGTCCCATTTTCTTTCTTGCAGCATTCAGCATGGCCGCCTCGAGGGCTTCGATAATGATCTCCTTCTCGATTCCCCTGTCCTTGCTCATCTGCTCGACCAGCCGTTTCAGCTCCGAAAACATGCCCTCTTCCTCCATTCATCACTGTAAGGATGATTTATCTTAAAATTATCTATGATCCAATAAGCCTTCAAGATTGGCCTTGACCACTGCTTCCATGGGAACAGTAAAGATCTTTCCCGACAAATCCAGAATAATTGTCTTTTTCCCGCTTTCGCCTATCCGGTAATCCTTCAGGAGACCCTTGAAATTCCTTACGCCGTCAATTTTGTATTCCGTCTGGATGATCACCCGGCGCCCGAGGAACCTTATAAAATCCTTATCCTTAACCAGGGGTCGGTCCAGACCGGGGGAAGATATTTCCAGGGTGTAGGCTTCCGGAGGAACATCGTTCACGTCGAGGAGGTCGCCTACATGGTTACTGATCAGGGCGCAATCATCAATGGTCACTCCCCCGTCCCTGTCGATGTAAAGGCGCACAACCCAACGTGATTTCATCTGGATGCACTCTACGCAGACAAGCTCCAACCCCTCCGATTGAATCGCGGGTTCGGCTATTTCCCAGATACGGTTTTCGTAAATTTTTTTCAAAAAGCCCATTCTATGCAGAAAAAAAAAGTGGGCAAAAGCCCACTCGTCAGAAATTCAACGATAATGTTGGTCCCCAGCTAACACAACTGCAAGGTAAATGCAAGCAAAAAACAAGGGCATTCGGGGAGATAAAAATGGAGCGGGCGACCGGGATCGAACCGGCGACGTCCAGCTTGGGAAGCTGACATTCTACCGCTGAATTACGCCCGCACTCGCCGGGATGCAGGGGACATATTAATCATAGCTGCCAATTTGTCAAGGCATATTTACATTCGCACGGCAATGGACTTGCCGTGGGCATCGAGCCCCTCCAGGGCGGCGAATCTTTCCGTCTGACGGCCGTAACGATGAAAGGCCTCCCTGGTAAAGGAAAGAACGCTCGTCCTTTTTACAAAATCATAGACTCCCAGAGGAGATGAGAACCTGGCTGTTCCTCCGGTGGGAAGGATATGATTGGGTCCGGCCATGTAGTCACCCAGGGCCTCCGGGGTGTATTGTCCGAGGAACACTGCCCCGGCATGGGTTATTTCGGACAGGAGCGCCTCGGGATTCTCTACCATCAATTCCAGATGCTCCGGGGCAAAACGGTTGGCCAACCGCACTGCTTCCCCAAGATCTTTTGTTACCAGAACAGCGCCATAACGATCGATCGCCCGGCGGACAATTGCCTTCCTCGGTAAATTTTCAAGCTGTCGCTCAAGTTCGGCAACAATCCGTTGGGCTGTGGCCTCATCAGTGGTCAAAACCACGGCGCTGGCCATTTCGTCATGCTCCGCCTGAGCGAGGAGATCGGCGGCCACGAAGGAAACGGTTGCCGTGCCGTCACAGATGATCAGCACCTCGCTGGGACCGGCAATCATATCGAT
>DMAT01000013.1 GCA_003451635.1 Syntrophus sp. (in: bacteria)
GGGAAGGATGCAGCACCGCCGTGAAGAAGGTTGTCTCCATTGAGGGAGTCGCCGCAGCTATAGAGTCTGCCTTCACCTGGGACAATGTGGCCCTGGTTGAGGAGTTTCTCGCCGGTACGGAAGTCACCTGCGGCGTCCTGGGGGACGATCCGCCGCTGGCCCTCACGCCGTCGGAAACGATTCCGACCGACGACATCCTCTCTCTTGAGGATAAGTTTCTCTACGGGCAGGGGGAAAACAAGACCCCGGCCAGGGTTTCCGATGATGTCCTGATAAAAATTCAGGAGACAGCGATCGCAACCTTTCAAGTCCTGGACCTCAAAGGTTATGCCCGTATTGATATGTTTGTCCGGCCCGATGGTCGGATAGCGGTTCTCGAGCCTAATACCCTGCCGGGGATGACGCCTTCGACGGTATTGTTTCATCAAGCCGCCGCCGCCGGCATTACCCAGGCCGAGTTCATCAGCCGGGTCATCGACGCGGCCTTGAAGGTACATGGCAGTAAGCGGGGGCCGCTGTAGGTGCGACACCTTGCCTCCCTCCTGGATTCTTTGGGGAGGCCCGTCCTGCACTCGTTTGAAATCATTTGCAAAAGATAGTTCTTGACAAGTCGGGGAAAATGCATAAATTGCCACCGTCTAATAAAAGAATAAGCGGTGCGTTTTGACGGGATAATGGTGAGGACGATGGGACGGTATTTCAATCCTGCACAAATATCCTTGGCGGGTTCGGTCTTTCAGCGTGCTGAAAGGCTGGCAAGTGAGTATTTTCGTTTGAGCCCGGACACGATCAAGGCCCATCGCTATGACGTGAAAACCCTGGCGTTCTTGGAAGAACATGAGGTCAGGAAAGGGGCTTTTGCCCATCTTTGCAAGTATCACTACCACAAAGAAGAGGGGCAGGATAAGGAGCAGGAGCGGGGATTTCATTTTTACCGGATCTGTCTCCAGGACGACCGGATTCTCGACGCCGTGGAACGGGCCCATTCCTTTATCCGCTTAAGCCCGCTGATGCTTTATATTGCGGCCCATGAACTGGTTCATGTTATCCGCTTTGACAACGGGGAGACGGCATTTGATCTTTCTGTCGACGAGAAGAGGCAGGAGGAGGAAAAGGTTCACAGTATCACCCGCGACATGCTCCAATCCTCGCTGAATCCGGATCTGAAACTGGTGCTGGATTGCTTCAGTGGTCGTTATCATATCGGAGAAGTATTTTCGTAAAATATTAATTGGGAGGGCAGCTTATGCCAATTTATGAATACAAATGCAGGAAATGCGGGAAAGATTTTGAGTTGTTTCAGAGGATGACGGATCCTGCCGTCAAATCTTGCCAGTTCTGCAAGGGCCCCGTTCAAAAACTGATGTCCCTGTCTTCTTTTCACCTGAAGGGAAGCGGCTGGTATGCCACAGATTACGGGGGTGTCAAGGCGCCGCACAGCGAGGCGAAGCACGAAGAATCGGCGTCCACCGAGACGACGGTTACGGAGACAACGAAAACGGAGTCATCCAGCGAAGCGAAATCTTCCGGCGAAGCGAAATCTTCAGAGTAACTTCCCTGCCCGAAAGTGGGGCAACGAAACATAAAAATTCCCCCTAATCTCCCTTTGGCAAAGGAGAGTTAGGGGGGATTTTTTGTAATGAGGAGAAATCCGACCAGCCCGTCGGCGGTCTCGCCAGATGTTGCCATTTTACTGCTATTATAGCCTTTTCTGCTCGCCGGGAAGGGTGCAACTGATGGAAAAATCAGTCGATAGGGAAGGGGAGGAAGCCCGGTGAACCACAAGCATAAGTCATCGATATTGCCACAAAAACCTATAGAACCGCTCTATCCCGCAGCTTCCATTATCGCTTAATGATATCATAAGGTTAACTTGGATGATGCAATCAACTATTTGAAATGGAGCATATGCTGCCATCAATGATTTATCCGATTCCTATTCCTGATCCAGCGCCTCCTGCACCTTCGAGACTATGGTCCCCGGACGCAAAAAGTATGGTTAGGGTGACGGGGAAAACGGCATAAAAAACCCCTCATGGGGCTTCCTGTTCAAAAAGTGCCCATGAGGGGGGAACCGATTAGTCGGTCTTGATGGCGATCTTCTTCCCTTTTGCCATCGCCTCATCTTTCTTGGGGAGGTTGATGGTCAGGATGCCATTCTTGAATGTTGCATCCACCTGCTTTTCATTGATGGCCACATGGAGGGGGATAACTCTCTGGAAACTCCCATAGGACCTTTCCAAGTGATAGTAATTTTGCCCTTTGTCCTCCGTTTCTTTTTTCTTCTCACCCTTGATAGTCAGGGTGTTGTCCGCCATATGGACTTCAACATCCTTTTCGTCCAGTCCGGGCAGTTCAGCTTTCACGGTGATCTCCTTTTCATTTTCCTTGATGTCGATGGAAGGTGAAAAAGCACCGAAACGGCCTGCCATGCCCTGAGCGGGCAGCATATCAAAACCCCTGAAAAAGTCATCAAACAGACTGTTCATTTCCTGCTGCAGGGAATAGACGGAATTCCCCTCTTCCCGCCGGACGGGTACATTGTTTTTCCCCCAAATGGAGGGGACCAGATTTCGTAGTGTCATAATCATCTCCTCCTTTCGTATTCATTTTAAGCCGCTGTAATGGCGATCTTACGGGCCTTCACCTTTTCTGCCTTGTGGAGAATGACCCTGAGAACGCCGTTTTTCACTGTGGCCTCGATCTTGTCACGGTCAACTTCATCGGATATGGTAAACGCCCTTTCAAAATCGCCGACATCATATTCCGAATAGGCCATGGCATGCCCCTCAAAACCGGTAACAGCCACTGAACCTGTAATCGTCAAAACATTCTTTTCCAGTGTAATATCCACCGCCTTTTCATCCACACCGGGCATATCGGCAGTCAGCACAATCGAATCCTGTGTCTCATAGATATCCACCCTCGGCACAAATACTTTGCCGGTTTTCGTCCGCTCCGTCTCCAGAGTGTTGCCTGCAGGTTGCTTCTGAGTATCCATATCCTTGTTATCCATATTCGTCGCCTCCTTTCCTACTCTGCCTTAATCGAGATCTTACGGGGTTTGTCGGATTTGAGCCGAGGAAGCGTCATTCTCAAAACGCCCTTCTCGTATTTTGCAGTAACCTTTTCCGAATCGATCTGAAAGGGCAACTGAACCGTCCGCGAGAAACGACCGCTGGCTCTTTCCTGACGATGATAGGTTTCCCCTTCTTTCAGAGGCTCCACACCATGGTTGCCGCTGAATGTCAGGCCGTCACCCTTGACGGAAATGTCCAACTTGTGTGGATCAATGCCCGCCAACTCTGCAGTGACGATATAATCGTTTTCCCCGCTCCAGACATTGATGGCAGGGTTTTCCTGGCCGACCGCCCGGGGAATACCAGTAAACAGACGATTCATGTCTCTCTGCAGACGTTGCATCTCCGGAAACAAATCAACAATATTTCCGGTCCTCCAAAGTCCTGATGAGTTCATATAAAAGCCTCCTTTCTTTATTTTTTTGCCACAAAATCACATTTGCAAATGTAACATGCTTATATTATTAAGTTATTTTAGTTTTCGACGCTAATATAGTCATGAATTATTTCTTGTCAAGGAGAGGAAGAAACATTTGATATGAACTTGATTTTCCGGGAAGGAAGAATAGAAATAACGCGGTTTTATGTCAATGATACCGATTGGTTATACGTTAAGTGTATAACACGGATTGAAAGAGTGATGTAGATTGAAAATTTGACATAAAAAGTCAAGCGCATGCTTCATTGATTATAATGATAACTGTTTAAAATACCGTATCCCCGTCAAAAATTCAGAATGATCACTTACCCTAAGGCAACCAGATTTTACATCCACTAAAAATGGCTGACTACCACTGCTATATTTCTACCCGTACTGCTCAGGTAAAATCAAGAAATATCTGAACTGTGCAGATTATCACCGCCACCTACAACTACTCAAAAAAGCAACTTAAAAATAACAAGGCGTACCGTTTGTAACATGAACATGTTGCATAACTATTTCCGGTCCAGTTCCCTTCTGACAACGACACCGATCTTTTCCAAAATATAAGGCTTCCGGACAAATGACCCAGCACCAATTTCCTGGGCCATCTTGACACGATCAGTTTCCGAAAAACCGCTCACAACAATGGCTTTTTGCTTTGGTTTGAATTCCTTGATTCTCCTGTAGGTCTCAAGACCGTCTATTCCAGGATCCATGATCATGTCCAGCACAACAAGATCCGCCTTATTGTTCTTCAGATAGATGATCGCCTCTTCACCACTGGAAAGTGCCTCGACCTGATAACCGAGCCATCCCAGCATGTTCACAGCAAGTTCTCTTTGCTCCTTCACATCATCCACCACCAGGATTGATTCACCCCTGCCCATGTAGATTGACTGAGATACAGTCTCTTTTGCTTGTGAGAGTTCCTCCCTCGTAACGGGGAAATAGAGCTTAAAAATAGTTCCTTTCCCCTCCTCGCTCTGCACGTCGATGTACCCGTTGTGATCTTTTACAGTCCCCCAGACAACAGCCAGCCCCAGTCCTGTTCCACTTCTTCCCATGACTTTCTTTGTATAGAAGGGTTCGAAGATCTTCCCAAGATCCTGGGTGGGGATGCCCCTCCCACTGTCGGATACCGTCAGGACCACATAATCCCCTTCCTGCATGTCATCATATCCCCGGATAGGCTGATCCAGATGGCGGTTCTCCGTCCTGATCATAACCTCCCCCTGCTCCGATGTGGCCTCTAAGGCGTTGGAGATCAGGTTCATGATAGTTTTTCCTAAATGGATGGGCGACCCTTTGATGTTCAAGAGCCCTTCTTCAAGTTTGGTACAGACCTTAACGTTCGGGGAATAAGACTTCAGATTCTCGAACTCAGGGGTCTTGAGATAGTCGAAAATGACCCTGTTCAGATCGACCACTTTCGAAATGTTCACACCCCTTCTGGCCAGAGTTAAAAGGTCCTGAATAATCGCCGCTGCCCGCATACTGGATTGCTGGATATTTTCAGCGTATCTCCTCAGGGAACTATCTTCAGACAATTTTCGCAGAAGAAGATCCGAATATCCGACCAATACCCCTAAGACATTATTGAGATCATGGGCCACCCCGCCGGCCAGCCTGCCTAGTCCCTCCATCTTTTCTGCGCGGTTCAGGCGCTCCTCCAACCTTTTACGTTCCGTATTGTCACGGATGCATTCGATGGCAGCAATAATATCACCCTTGGAATTGCGAAGAACCGAAGCGGTCGCAGAAAGATGGATATCACCAGGAGGTAATTTCGGCGTAAAGGATTCACCAAAAAGGATGTCTCCGACCCTCTGAATGGCCGTATATCGCTTTTCCCTCACCTTATCCGGATGCAGTGCAAAATCAATGAGGATGGGCCTTCGATCCCCGTAAAAGGGGAGCGAATACTCATAATTGCCTTTACCCAGCATCGCCTCTGCCTTAACCCCAGTCATGGATTCGATGGCACGGTTCCAGGCAATCACTTTTTCTTCCTTGTCAATGACCAGCGTGGCATCAGGCAGGAAGTCGATGATATCAGAGAGTGCTCGTTCGGATTCCTTGCGCTCTTCTTCTGCAAGCTTATGCTCAGTGATATCTGTTACGATCTCAACAAACCCAATAACTTCTTCTTCCTTATTCCGGACAGGGTATGCTCGTAGCGTCCATCTCTTTCCATAAGACGAAAAGTCATCGATGGTAAAAGGTTCACCTGTTTCGACCGCCTTCACAACGGGGCAGATCTTGCAGTGTTCATCTAAATTGTGCATCACCTCATAGCAATGCCTTCCCTCCAATTGATTAGGGTTCATATTGAACTGCCGGCCCATAGCGCGATTTGCCCAGATTATTCTTAAATCCTTGTTCAGATAGATAATCAGTTCAGACATGGCATCCAGGATTGCAGACTTTTCCCTTTCCGCCTTGTTCAGCGCTTCCTCCGCCCGCTTACGTTCGGTGATGTCTTCGGAGATGCCAAGTAGATATTCGGGTTCCCCATTCATGTTCAGAATTGGAACCTTCTTCGTGTGTAAGATTCGTTCTCCCTTATTGCGGGTCTGAATTGGTTCTTCCGGGATATCCACAATGTTCTTCCGAAGTAGAACTTCCCGGTCCTTCTCCGTAAAGAAGTCTGCCTGCTCCTTCGGGAAGAAATCGTAATCGTTCTTCCCTAAAATGTGGTCCCGGAGATGACCCAGTAGCTCTTCTCCAGCCTGATTGAACCGGACGAACCGAAGTTCCCTAGCATCCTTGAGGAAAATCATGTCTGGAATATTCTCGACAATTGAGTCCAGTAATATATTCATCCGGAGTAGTTCCTCCTCCGCCCGCCTGCGATCAGTGATGTCACGTACTATTGCCATCACTTCATCTTCACCGGTTGCAACCATGCGTGCCTCATAATCTCGCAAACCTCGGCCTGGAATGGCCAGCTGATATTCAAAGGTTTGCAGTGTGCCAGTCTCTAATGCAGTGCGGATCTGACTATCAATCAAATCGGCAAACTCGGGCGGGGTAATATCCCGGTTGCGTTTACCGATAGGGGACGGCTCGGATTGGGCATAAAGATCGGTGATGTCAGCTTTATAGTCCAGGAAAATGCCCTTATTATTCATACGGAACATCATATCAGGAAGTGCTCGGAGCATTCCTTTGGCTCGTGATACAGTCTCCCGTAGCGCATCCTCCACCTGCTTGCGCTCTGATTCCGATTTTTCCAATTCTTGGATTTTCTGCTTTAAGACTGATATATCTTCGATCAGCTCTTGATTTGTTCTGGATGGCTCTTGCATTTGATGCCCCTATGTCGCGATACACAGTGCAGGATGGAAACAATAATGGACGGTATTTGTTGATTGAATAAAACTTCCTGTCACCTACTGGATATTAGTTAAACTGTCAAAAGGAAAGTTCACCAGTGGGCTATAAGATGCTGAATGCGGATTGAAATGTTGGATATTCGTCAATATATTTATATACTTGACTGCGGGAAGCTTGCAACCGCCACCAATTACCAGAAAAATGACCCCCTATAAATAGCATGTTTCGACCCGCTGTCATCAAATACTGAGAAAATCCAGTAAATTGTTTTTAACAGCAATTTGCAAACTGGTAACAATATTCTCTGACGGGTCGGAAGTTGCCTTCTTTGCTTGATGCGACCTCAAGATCGCATGAGGGAACATAGCCTTTTCTTCTTGAACAGGATAATTATGTGCGGATGTTTCCCTCCCAACGCCTTGGCGGAAATCCGCAGCAAGGCTGGTGGGATTCTCGCGGACATGAACTGGCTCCCAGAGGAAGAAGAAACGCCTCGACCCGGAGGTGGTCTCGCCTGACGCCATGCACATCTTGCTGGAATCATCTGACCGCAGCCATTGAATGTTATGTAAGTAAATGATAATGTTAAGTATTAATTGTATTTTTTTCAGGAAGCTTCTTTTCCGTTGTTTGCTGTTCGCTTCCCACTCTTAACCGGGCGCTTCTGGCGCAGGCGCTGGACGAGGAATTGTTCGACCGACTCCTGGGACCATTCGCCCTGAAGAACCTCTTTGAGAGTTTCCAGGGGAATCTCCACCCGGGCGGCGCTTTTGTGTCCTCCGGCGCTGCCATACTTGCCGAAGGCCTTTTCGGCAATGCTGCCGCAATCCTGGCGGTATCCGTCGCCCCGAAAGACAATAATCAACCTGTCCTTGATGACCCCGGCGATCACGACATAGTAGATATCGGCGATGCGGAGATAGAAATCGGCTACCTGGACGCAGACGTCCGGGCTTTCCACCTTTCCCAGAAAGCTGGTAACACGGTCACGGTAGCGGCGCCGGTTGAAATAGGCGTGTTCAAAATACTTCAGATATCGCTCGGGAATCTGGTTGAGTTCGATACGGCGGATGAGCTGCCGGTTTGCCCGGGCATAGTTGAGATAATAGGCGCCGATGTCCTCAAGAATGGAATCCCTCTCAAAATTATTGGTATCGCTTTTAATGCCGTAAAGCAAGGCCGTGTAAAGCATTTTGGGAATACGCACCTTTGCGGCGAGGAGGTATTCAGTCATAATCGTGGAGAGGGCGCCATAATGCGGTCGGACGTCAGCTAACTCGGCGTGCCAGACCGAGGTGACAGGGTGATGGTCCAGGACGATCTGGGGATGAATGCCTTCGCAGACCTTGCCGAAGAAGGTCGGTTGGGCGTCGACCAGCGCCAGGAGCCTGTACTCCTCAAGGTTGACCTTGGGGAGGAGTTGGATTTCCACTTTCATGGCCCTGATGAATTCCTTGTTCTGCTGGCGAAGCACCCCTTCCGTGGCCACGAAGGCAAATTTTTTCAATCCCACCGTTTGTTTGAAGATTTCCCTCAGGGCCATGGCCGAGGCAACGGCGTCGGGATCGGGACTGCCATACATGAGGACCGCCAGGGTATCGTCCGGCCTGGCCATGGATCTCAGCTTGAAGACGTTGAATATGGTATCTTCTTTTCTGACGAGTAGTGATTCAATGCGTTTCATAGGCTGACGAAGATTTTCCCTTTCTTTCCAACCGTTACTTCACCGACAATGGCGGCGTCCTTCAGTCCGGAACGGTGAAATTTATCAAGAAGCCCGGCTGTCTGTTCAGGAGCGACGGACAGGAGCAGGCCGCCGGCCGTTTGAGGATCGAAGAGGATATCAGCTAACCACTCCGGGCAGTCAGGGCTTACCTCGATGCAAGACATGCGGAATTGCCGATTGCGGTGGAGACCTTCGGGAAGTATCCCCATTTCGGCTAGTTCCTGAAGACCATTGAAAAAAGGGACCGCCGAGGCAAGGATATGTATTCCCACGCTACTGTCCTCAATCATCTCGCAGGCATGACCAAGAAGACCGAAGCCGGTGATGTCGGTGCAGG
>DMAT01000139.1 GCA_003451635.1 Syntrophus sp. (in: bacteria)
TTGCCGCTGAGGCGGGAAAATTCCTTGAGGAGTTCTTCCTGCCGTCGGTTTAGATTTGTCGGAATGGTTACGACGGTTTCGATGACCTGATCACCCCGGCCGAATCCGCGCAGATGGGCAATGCCCTTTCCCTTGAGGCGGAAGATCTTGCCGTTCTGGGTGCCCCGGGGAATTTTCAGCTTTTCCGTTCCTACCAGGGTCGGTACCTCGATATTGTCTCCCAGGGCCGCCTGGACAAAGGAAATCGGAATTCGGCAGATAATATCGTCATCGGATCGCTGGAAGAATTCATGTTCTTCAACGTGGATGAAGACATAAAGATCTCCGCTGGGACCGCCATGTTCCCCTTGTTCACCTTCCCCACGCAACCGGAGGCGGGAGCCCGTCTCGACGCCGGCAGGAATCTTGATCTGGACGGTTTTCGCAACCTTTTCCCGGCCGGCGCCCCGGCAGCTTTTACAG
The DNA here is from genome assembly GCA_003451635.1 of Syntrophus sp. (in: bacteria). Lineage (GTDB taxonomy): Bacteria > Desulfobacterota > Syntrophia > Syntrophales > UBA8958 > UBA8958. The sequence continues at coordinate 463 of DMAT01000139.1, forward strand.
GGGTGGGAGATGGTCTGGCCCACTCCGCGGCAATTTGGGCAAGTAGTGCTGATGCTGAAGAAACCGCTGGACTGGGTAACCTGACCACGGCCGCCACACCGCGAACACACTTCCGGGGCCGTTCCCGGCGCCGATCCGTTCCCGCCGCATTCATGACATCTCTGGTATTTGTCGATATCGATGTCCCTGGAGAGGCCAAAGGCGGCCTCCATGAAAGAGATTTGCATGTCGTAGCGCAAATCGGCCCCCGCCCGGGCAGAGCTTCGCGACCGGGAGCGCCCGTTGCTGAAGCCGAAGATGTCACCGAAGATGTCGCCAAAGCTTGAAAAAATATCACCACCGGAAAAGCCCTGGAAACCCGAACTGCTCAATCCCTCGTGGCCATATTGATTGTAGATTTCCCTTTTTTGCTGGTCACTGAGGACTTCATAGGCCTCGGCGGCTTCCTTGAATTTGTCCTCCGCTTCCCGGTCCCCCGGATTTCGGTCCGGATGGTGCTGCATCGCCATGCGGCGGTAACTTTTCTTGATATCATCTTCGGTGGCGGTGCGGGTAACTTCTAGAATTTCATAATAACATCGTTTAGTCATGGAGTTGTTTCAATCTCTTTTCTGGTCTTTGTCTTGGCTTCCGGATGTTCCGGTTGCGGTAAAAACGGCGCTAATTTAATAACGAGGGGCGGTTATGTCAAGGCTCATGGGTACATCTCAAGCGGTTAACCTTCGCAGGGCTTCCTCATATTTGTCAGCGGTTTTACTGATTATATCATCAGGAAGGTTAGGGGCCGGAGGGCGCTGATCCCAGGCGATGGACAGGAGATAGTCCCGGAGGAATTGCTTGTCAAAACTGCCCTGTCCTCTTCCCTCCTCGTAGGCGTCCTGGGGCCAGAACCGGGATGAGTCCGGGGTGAGGAGTTCATCGATGATGATCAGGTCTCCCTCAAAAATGCCGAATTCCATTTTAGTGTCGGCGATAATAATTCCCCTGGTAAGGGCCAGAGCGGCGGCCCGATTATAAACGGCGATACTGATTTCGATTATCCTTGCGGTCAATTCCTTGCCGATCAGGTTTTCCGTTTCCCCTTTGGTGATGGCCATATCGTGTTCCCCCTCCGGGGCCTTTGTCGAAGGGGTGAATATTGGTTCAGGCAGGCGGGAAGATTCCTTCAACCCTGCGGGCAGGCGAATTCCCGAAACAGTCCCGTCGCGGAGGTAATCCTTCCACCCCGAACCGCTCAGGTATCCCCGGACGATACATTCCACGGGGAGGGGCTGCGCCTTTTTTACGAGCATGCTGCGATCGGCCAGGACATCCCGATAAGGTCGGCACGCCTCGGGGTATTCATCGGGATTGACGGATATTACATGGTTGCCGACGATATCCTCCATCTTCTCGAACCAGAAGGCGGACATCCGGGTGAGAATCCTTCCTTTGCCCGGGATGGGGTTGGGCATGATCACGTCAAATGCGGAAATTCTGTCCGTTGCCACAATCAGCAACTGGGACTCCAGGGCGTAGATATCCCGGACCTTCCCCCGGCCGACTAAGGAGAGGCCGGGCATGGATGTGGAAATAAGCTGGTTGCTCATGGTGTGAACCCCTCGATTTTCAAAGTAATATCAAAATTTTAGATACGGGTTATGGAGCTTCTCGTATCCGATCGTTGAGGTCGGGGCGGCGCCGTAATTGTGTCCCGGCAAAACCTTTGTTTCATCGGGAAGGACGGCCAGTTTCTCCTTGAGGGAGCGAGCCATGACAGCCCATGATCCTCCGGGCAGATCGGTCCTGCCCACGGCCCCCACAAACAGGGTGTCGCCGGTGAAAACCAGATCGTGGCCAAGCAGGCACATACTGCCTGGGGAATGTCCGGGGGTGGCCATGACCTGTAAAGAGACCTTCCCCAGGGTAAGCAGATCTCCTTCCTTGACGATGATGTCGGCAGGAGGGGACTGCTTGGCCCCGAACATGCGGAGATACATGGCAGGGGTGGAAACAAGCATTTCGGCGTCCCCTTCATGAATGACGATTTTGGCCCCCGTGCGCTCCTTCATGTCCTGGTTGCCGGATATGTGATCCACATGCCCGTGGGTATTGACAATATATTTGATTTCCAAATTGTTTTTTTCCGCCAGGGAAACGAGCATAGACGTTTCCGCCGCCGGATCAATCACAAAGGCCTCTCCCGTTTCCTCATCTCCGATCAGATAGGCGAAAACAGCCATCTGGCCGACCTGTATCTGTTTAAAAAACATGGCAACCTCCAAATTCCCGTCGGGATGTCTTCCCTTTTTCAGGGGAGTTGCCCTATCATGATTGCAGCGAAAATGTCAACCGACGAAATGTCAGATAAACTCTGAAAAATTATGAATAATGCCTCTTGAAGAGCAGGAGTCCGGGCGGATTGGGGATGACGGTTTTTCGATTCCCACGATGGCGGTCAGCATTTCGACAAGTTCCGGGCCTTCCGAAGACGTGAGTTCGTAACCGAGATGATTATGTCCGACGAGGGGCCGCTGAATAGGGGCGACCTCAAAGATCAGGGGCGGCGTGTCGGCGTTCACTCCTTGACCGGTCGTTCCCCGAAAAGGGACCGTCCGATCCTGATGATGGTCGCTCCCTCCTCAACGGCAATTTCGAAATCCCCCGACATGCCCATGGAAAGCTCCATCATGGTCACCCCGGGAATGCCCGCGTCGGCAATCCTGTCCCCCAGCGATCTCAGGGCAGCGAAACATGGGCGCGCCTCTTCGGGATCGTCAAACCAGGGCGCCATGGTCATGAGCCCCTGAATGGAGAGGTGCTCGAGGTGGGAAACCTCCTTTACCAGTCCTGGCGCTTCCTTACCGTCGATGCCCCGCTTTGTTCCTTCCCCGCTGATGTTCACCTCGATAAGGATCTTGATCAGCCGGTCTTCCTTGGCCGCCCGCCGGTTCAGTTCCAGGGCTACGTCCGTCCGGTCCACCGAATGAACCATGTCGAAGAGCTTGGCGGCGTATTTGGCCTTGTTGGTCTGCAGATGACCGATGAGATGCCATTCCTGGGGCCGGCCCATGAGTTCGATCTTCCGTTTCGCCTCCTGGACGTAATTCTCCCNNAGGCAAGGATCCGCTGGTCATCCACGGTCTTGGTTACCGCCATGAGGCGCACGTCGGCGGCCCGGCGCCCCGATCTGGCGGCCGCCGCCGCGATCCGCTGCCGGATATCTTCCACGTTCTGTCTGATGGCATGTTCCGTCGTCATATATCGAACCTAAGGGCT
>DMAT01000090.1:0-11854 GCA_003451635.1 Syntrophus sp. (in: bacteria)
CTACCGATTGAGCTACGCCAGCAAAACGCAGTTCGCTAATTATTCAAAGAGCTTAAGTAAATAAGACGCATCCGGCTAAACCACACCGAAAATGCGAATTGGGGACTTTAGATTTATTGATTTATTTTGTCAAGCACTTTTTAGCATCATCCATTCATACCCGCGGGTCATAATCAGAAATACCATATCATAAATTTTTGATTTGTTTATTTATTTACCTACATTTGCCTCAGTCATGTCTCCAGAAACTGCCCTGCGGGGTGTCATAGACATCGATGCCCAGGGCCGCGAGTTTTTCCCGGACGGCGTCGGCCTCCTGCCAGCGCTTTTCTTTCCGCATGGCAGCTCGTTCATCCAACAGCTTCAGGACCTCGATACCAATCGTTTCTTCTTCAAAATGCATGATTCCCAGAACACTGTCCAGTCCCGTCATCACTTCCAGAATGCGGTCCCTTTCCCTTTGATTGAAATGACCCCGGGCCAGGGGAACGCTCACCTTATTGATAAAGTCGAAGAGGGAAGCAAGAGCGCCGGAGATATTGAGGTCGTCATCGAGAGCGCTTGCGAAACCCTGCTTGACATCATAGATCAACTGATCCGTGTCGGGGAAACCCTCGCCGGCAGTAAAACGGATCAGACGCTGGATGAAATGATTCAGCTTTCTGACCGTATTTTTGGCCGTTTCCATAGACCCCCAGGAAAAATTCAGGGGTTTGCGGTAGTGGGAGCCGAGGAGGAAAAAACGGACCTCCCGGCCCTGGTAGCCTTTATTTTCGAGGTCTTCCATCGTCAGGACGTTGCCCAGAGAACGGGACATTTTCTTGCCGTCGATCATTACCAGTTCCGTACTGAGCCAATAGTTGGCAATCCCCTTTCCCGTCGCCGCCTTGCCGATGGCCAGGACATTTTCGCAGTGGGGAAAGGTAATATCGGAGCCGCTGACATGAATGTCAAAGGCCTCTCCCAGATATTTCATGGAGATGGCGGCACACTCCAGATGCCAGCTTGGCCGGACGTTCCCCCAGCGGGTCTTGAAGTACACGCCCTTCTTCAACTCGCTTAGGTTGGAGCGCTTCAGCAGGGCAAAGTCCACGGGGCTGTCCTTTTCGTAATCATCCAGATCAATGGTTCGGCCATGTTGAACCTTGCTGAGGTCGACGTTGGACAGCTTCCCGTAGTCATGAAACTTTGAGATATCAAAATAGACGGAACGCAGCTTTTCATAGGCATACCCCTTGCCTACCAGTTTCTCGACCATCCGGACCATATCCTCGACGTGCTCACTTGCCTTGGGATAGACCTCATCGCCCTTGATGCACAACTTTTCAATATCCCTGAGGAATGCCTCCGTACACCGGTTCGTGTACGTGGCCAGGTCCGTGTTGGTCCGCTCCGCACCCCGGATAGACCGATCTGCCAGATCAACGATATTGGTAACATGCTTCACCGTATAGCCCCGGTATTCGAGGTACCTCCGCAGGAGATCGGACACAACAAATCTCCGGTAACTGCCGATATGGGGCACGTCATGGACGGTGGGGCCACAGGAGTAAACACGGACCTCTTCGGGGCGCAGGGGTTTGAAGAAGTCTTTCTGCCGACTCAGGGTATTGTAGAGACGAACCGTCGTTTCCCGCCGGTCCGCAAACAGGTCCGTGCTGAGATACCGTTCGCCGCTGTCCGGAAAGATGACCACGATGATTCCCTCGTCCAGATCTTTGGCCTTCTGGAGGGCGACATGCATGGCCGCACCGGAACTCATCCCCACGAATAAGCCCTCTTCCCGGGCGAGGCGCCGGGACATTTCAAAGGCGTCTTCGTCAAGGATGTTGACATTTTCATCGAGGCAATCCTTGTCAAAGATCCCGGGTCGATAGGATTCCTTCATATTCTTGAGGCCCTGGATCTTGTGTTGGAGGTAGGGCTCGACGCCGATGATCTTGATGGCGGGGTTGTATTCCTTAAGGCGCCGGGATATTCCCATAGCCGTGCCCGTCGTCCCCAGGGCCGTCACCACCATGGACACCTTCCCGTCGGTTTGCTGCCATATTTCTTCCCCTGTACCCTCATAGTGGGCCAGGATGTTGTCGGGGTTATTAAACTGATCCGTTCCGAAGTATTTGTCCGGGTCCTCCCGCATCATGTTATAGGCAGTCTCGATGGCCCCGTCGGTGCCAAGATTGGCGGGAGTGAAAAACAATTCCGCACCCATAGCCTTCAAAATCTTCTTTCTTTCTTCGCTGGCCGCCTCCGACATGGTCAGACAAAGTCGGTATCCCCTGGCCGCAGCCACCAGGGCCAGACCGATGCCGGTATTGCCGCTGGTCGCTTCCAGGATAACCTTGTCCCTCGTAAGCTCCCCCCGCTTTTCGGCGCCATTGATCATCGCCAGGGCCGCCCGGTCCTTTATGGAGCCACCGGGATTGAAACACTCCATCTTGGCAAAGATTTTCACCTCCGGATTGCTGTGGAGGCGGCAGATCTCCACCAGAGGCGTATTACCGATTGTTTCAAGAATACTGACGCAGGAGGGCTTCATAGTATAATTCACCTTGGCGGACTTTTCGCGACGCTTTCAACTATCAAATTTGGGAACAGGAATTTTAACAAAGGGCACCCCTTCCTCGCGGAGGGTGTCCTCCTCCCTTTCCGTCGTGACGCCACGGATGTTGCGTTGATCTTCCTCACCGCGATGTATCCTGATGGCAACCTCCGCAAACTGTTCACCGACATCGTCAAAATATTTGTCGATCTGCTGATGCAACTGCTCCAGATATTTCAGGGGGGAGATTTCAACATCGTTACGTTTTACCGTTCCCTTATCCTTTCCAAGCAGCGTAACGGAGGCGGGAACTATTTCCGCCTCCATGCTTCCGCACACGGGACAGGTGATCAGTTTACGGGACCGCTGAGTTTCAAAGGCCTGTCGGTCCTGAAACCAGCCCTCATATTTGTGTCCATGATCACAGCACAGATCATAAATAATCACGCATCATCTCCATAAAAAAGGAAAAATGGGTTTTTGCATATCCATTGAAAATAGTATTGGACTTTTCCCAAGTAATTTTATATTTGATCACTCCGTCGGGATGTGGCCCAGCTTGGTAGGGCACTGCGTTCGGGACGCAGGAGTCGCGCGTTCAAATCGCGCCATCCCGACCATTTTTTATCAACCCCCTACCACCGACGCCATTTTGAAAATGGGCAGATACATGGCGATGATCATGCCGCCGACCACGCCGCCCAGGAATACCATCATAAAAGGTTCCAGGAGCGCCGTCATGGCATCCACAGCCGTATCAACTTCGTCATCATAAAAATCGGCGATCTTCGCAAGCATTGTATCCAGGGCCCCCGTCGCCTCTCCGACAGCGATCATCTGCACCACCATCGCCGGGAAAATGTCCGTTTCCGACAGGGGCTCAGCGATAGTCTTTCCTTCGGCGATACTTCTCCGGGTTTCCATGAGGGCCTTCTCGATGATAACGTTTCCCGCCGTCTTACTGACGATGGCCAGGCCTTCCAGGATGGGCACCCCGCTGGACATCATGGTGGACATGGTGCGGGTGAATTTGGCGACGGCAACCTTTTTCAGCAGGTCTCCAAAGACAGGGGTTTTCAGCACCGTCTTGTCGAAGAGATAGCGGCCGCGCTCGGTGGCCACAAACCGATTGAAGACAAAAAATGCCAATCCGACGGCGCCGAACATCACGAGGAAATACTTCTGGGTAAAGGCGCTGGCATCGACGAGAAACTGGGTCGGACCAGGCAGCTCTCCCCCCATCCCTTCAAACATCTTCTGAAAAACGGGAATGACCTTGAGAAGCAGGAGGGCGACAACGCCAATGGAAATAACCAGCACGCTTGCCGGGTAAGTCATGGCCCCCTTTACCTTGGATTTCAGCTTCATCGCCTTTTCCATATAACTTGAAAGGCGTTGCAGAATGACATCAAGGATACCGCCGCTTTCTCCCGCCGCCACCAGATTTACAAACAGGTTATCGAAGATCTTGGGATATTTTTTCAGGGCATCCGACAGAGTGGACCCTCCTTCGATGTCCTCCTTGATCGCGGCAATGACCTTGGCAAAGGTCTTGTTCTGTTCCTGCTGCGAAAGCAGCTCCAGACATTGAATCAGGGGGAGACCCGCATTGATCATGGTCGCAAAGATACGGGCAAAGACGACAACATTTTTTTCGGTGATCTTCTGCTTCAGAAAGGGAAGGTATTCTTCGAGGCCCTTGGGTTTGGCCTTGATGTTAATGGACCGGTAACCCTGCCGGCGCAGCATGCCCCGGGCGTTTGCCTCATCAATGGCATCCAATTCGCCCTTTTTTACTTCACCTCTTCTGGTCGTCGCCTCCCAGATAAATACCGGCATATGATCTCCTATCTGGCATTCTATAGAATTCGCCGTCACCAACAGATCATTATTCAGTTTCCCGAGGATTCACAAGCCCACGAAACATTTCCTGCATGACAATCCCCGTCGCCACCGAGACATTAAGAGAACCTACTTTTCCTATCATGGGAATCGATAAAAGGAAATCACATTTTTTACGGATCAGGTCCCTGAGCCCCTGGCCCTCACTGCCCATGACCAGGGCAATCTTTCCTTCAAAGGGCACCGAGCGGGGATCCAGCCCAGCCCCGGAGTCCGTCCCATAGATCCAGAATCCCTTTCCCTTCAAGCTATCGATGGTCCGCGATAAATTGGCAACCATTGTCACCGGCAGATGGTGAACCGCCCCGGCCGACGCCTTGACAACCGTCGGCGTAACGGAAGCGGAGCGATCCTGGGGGATGATCACCCCGGCAGCCCCAAAACAGTGGGCGGTGCGGATAATGGCCCCAAGATTCTGGGGGTCCGTAATACTGTCAAGGACTACAACTATCTGACCATGGAGGGTTTCTTGATCCTGCTCAAGCATATCCTCCAGGTCGGCATAGGCGTAGGGCCGGATCGTGCCCACGATCCCCTGGTGCACCCCTGAATCGGCCAATCTATCCAGCTTTGCCCGATCAAGCTCCACAACGGGAACAGAATAACGGGATGCTTCTTCCAGGATCTTAAGGACCTGCTCACACTTTTTGCCGGGTGTGACAGCAATTCTCAATATTTCCCTGGGGTTGCTTTTAATGGCTTCCCAAAGGGGATTTATGCCGTAGATCATCTGGGATGATTTATGTTTGGTATCCGGGGCGCTCTTCATCCGCATCACCGTCACGGCTTATTCCGTTTCCAAGTCAAAGATGAAATCAAGGCGGCAGGAAAGAAGCGATGCAGGCATACATGGCAATACGTCGAGGAACCAATGACGTAGCCAACGAAGATAGCGTTTTGATTTAGAAACGGAATTAGATGGCAGGCTGTTCACAGGGAACCTCTTGCCTGCAATCCCTGGGCAATGGCTTCCACAACCCGATCCGCCTCGGAGGCCGGATTTGTCGCCATGCGGATGGGCCTGCCGACCACAAGATAATCTGCTCCCGCTGTAATGGCCTCCTCAGGTGACAGTGTCCTTTTCTGATCATCCCCGGCAACAGCGTCGCTACCCCTGATCCCGGGAGTAACAATCACAAAATCGTTTCCACAGGCCTTCCGGATACCATCGATCTCCCGAGGGGAAGCCACTACCCCGGCCAGTCCGGCATCCTGGGCCATGCGGGCAAAATTAAGCACCGCTTCCATCGTCGTTTTATGAAATCCGATCTCCCGTAAATCCTCATCGCTAAGGCTAGTCAGTACCGTCACGGCAATAAGGAGTGGCATTGGCAGATGCAGACGTTCCGCCGCCTGATTTGCGGCGGTGGCCGCCGCGGCCATCATGCTGCGTCCCCCGGCGGCATGAACATTGAACATGGCCACCCCCAGACCGACAGCCCCTTCCGCAGCTCTCGCTACGGTATTGGGTATATCGTGATATTTCAGGTCGAGAAAGACACGGGCCCCTCGTTCATGAATCTTGTCGATGAGCGCCGGGCCATAAATCGTAAAGGCCTCCTTGCCCACTTTAAAGAGACCGACGTGACCGCGCAGAGAATCAACCCACGACAGGACTTCTTCCATCCCGCCGCTGCCGATATCCAGCGCAAATATCAGCCGGTCTTGAGGAGGATTATTCCGTGTACTCGTCGTCATCGATAAACTCGGTGTGATCGAGAATAGGAAGAAAATTGTCCTTCGTATATCTCAGGTTCTCCGGATGGGCATAAAGAACCTTGCCTGCAGCTATCTCTCTTAAGGCCATGACAATTTCCCGATTGTTCCGGACTTCACCCAGAGGCTGGGGCTTTGATCCCTTGATGAGCTGCAGGGCCCGCTGGGATGTGAGCTGGACCAGGGCAAAACGGTTTTTTGCTTCTCGAAGCGAGTCTTCAACAGTAATTCTAGCCATACAGATATTCAACCTCCCTTAACAAACCACATATAATGATCATGCTTCCTTCATAAAACCATCAACAACAGCGCGTTGCCGCTCTCTTCTGCACTTTTCCGCCAGATAGACAGCCCGCAGTTTCTCAACTGCCCTCTCCAAACGATCATTGACGATGATATAATCATACCATACAACTTCCCTGATTTCATCTTTTGCTTTTTGAAAGCGTCTTTCCCGGATCTCATCATCTTCAGCCCCGCGTTTCTGCAGACGCTTTTTCAGCTCTTCGAGATCGGGGGGCAGGACAAAAACAAAGACACCGTCAGGATACAATTCCTTTAGGGCTCTGGCCCCACGGGGTTCGACATCCAGAATCAGGTCCTCCCCCCGGGACCGAATCTCCTCAATCACCAGCCTTGATGTCCCATAGAGATGGCCATAATTCTCGGCCCATTCGGCAAATTCCCCATTTTGTATCTTTTCTCTGAACATATCTTCGGTGATAAAATGATAATCCCGACCATCAACCTCTCCCGAACGCGGTGGCCTGGTGGTATAGGAGACGGAAAACCTGATATCCGGGAACTGCCGGAATATGGACCTGCAAATGGATGTCTTGCCGGTCCCGGAAGGCGCCGATATTATTATGACAACAGCATTATTCGACATTCTGGATCTGTTCCCTCACCTTTGCCAGTTCACTTTTGATCTCAATTACCTGACGGGCTGTCTCCGAGTCGCTGCTTTTGGACCCGATGGTGTTGATTTCCCGATTCATCTCCTGGATGAGGAAATCTACCTTACGGCCAATTGCCTCTTCTCCTTCCAGGAGTTCCATGAACTGACCGATATGGCTCTCCAGGCGGACCACCTCTTCGGTGATATCACTTTTCTCGGCCAGGATCGCCACCTCCTGATGAATGCGCGCCTCGTCAATGATAATGCCCTGGGTCAAGTCTCTGACCCGGTCACTAAGTCGCTGGCGATATTCGACAACGACTTCCGGCGCCCGCTGGGCAATGATCCGAAGAAGCTGTTTAATTTTATCCATGCGGCAAGCGAGATCCCTGCCGAGGGCCTCTCCTTCCGTTGTCCTCATCTCCGTCAATTTATCCATCGCTTCGGCAAGGACTCCCTCCAGACCCTTCCAGAGACAGTCCAAGTCCTCCTCCACTTCCTTCGGCACATATAAATCCCTGAAGCCGGACATCATATTCAGGGTTACCTCATCGGGAAGATGAAGCTCATCCTTGATCTGGCTTAGGAGGGAGTAATACTGACGGACCAGGGGGAGGTTCAGCATCAGCGTTTGCGTCCCATCCTGATTACCTTCATTGTTGTCAATACGGATGGAGACTTCGATTTTGCCCCGGGAGAAGCGCTCTCCGATCCTCTTCTTGATTTCCGTCTCCAGGAATGAGATTGCCGAGGGCATGCGCAGGAAAATTTCCAGATAACGGTGGTTTAAGGATTTCATTTCCACCTGAATTCTTTTGCCGGCGGAAACCGCTTCTACCCGGCCGAAGCCGGTCATACTTTTGATCATTGTGCTTCCTTCCTGATTATTTTCAACTGCCAGAGGTATTTCTTCCTGATGGTATTGAGCATACCGACGGCCCCAGGGGCAGCATAGTCGGGATACGACCAGGGAAGAGATTTAAAAGACCCGTCGCAGTACATCATCGTTAAATCCGCATAAATCCCGTCCCGAAGATAGGGCCGGTGGGTATATCCTTTGCCCGTCGCCAGGATCAGGTGGGCCGGGGCAATATAGCCCGGATCAATATTGACTTGCCGCAATTCGCCATCGGAAAATCGTTTCTCTATGTCGTTGGTCCAGTTTTTGACGTCCGGCAGCGTCTCCGGGGGCACATGCCGTCCAAAGGAGACAAACCTGCGGACCAGATCCCGGCCCATCTCCTTCTCATAATAACTCGTATAATCGAAAGGCAGATAGGGACTCAGATAATCCGTCTCCCCGAAGCGCTCCCTCAGGATTGCGAGAACGTGACAGACCTTCTCCCGGTCGGTCGCGATAAGGCTCATGACCAGATTTACCGGCGTCGCTGTTTGGGGACAGCTCATAGGGTCCTTTTCAGTTCCTTCCGCGTCACCGTGGCCGTGCCTACCTTGCCGACGGCGATACCCGCCGCCCGGTTGGCAATAAACGCCGCCTCCCGGAAAGTCGCTCCCGAGGCCATGGACAGCGCGAAAACACCGATGGCCGTATCGCCGGCGCCGGTGACGTCAAAGACCTCACGCGCCTCTGAGGAAAATTCCGTATGGCGGATCGACCCGTCCCGCTCGAAAAGGCTCATCCCCTCTTCACCCCGAGTGATGAGGAGGGCCTTGAAATCGAAATTTCTTATCAGCTCCCTCCCCGCCCTGACAAGGGAGGCCCTGTCTACAATATCGAACCCCACAGCTTTCCCGGCCTCATGGTGGTTGGGCGTAACAATGTCAAAACCCTTGTAACTGGAAAAGTCCGTTTTCTTGGGATCGACGCAAACCACAACCCCCGATCCGGCAAAGATCCGGCGGATTCCCTGTAGCAGGGGTTCCATGACCACCCCTTTGCTGTAATCGGAAATGACCACCGCTCCCAGTTCATCACGGATGGTAGCCATGTAGCTTATCATTTTATCAATTGTTTCGTCACTTATTGGCAAGCGGCTTTCCCGATCGAAACGGACGACCTGCTGACCATGAGCCACAATACGCGTTTTCAGGGTCGTGGGACGATGGTCTTCTCGAATAATGCCTGCCGTCACGATTTGATTCTTCTGCAACTCCGTAAGTAAACGCTCCCCGGTTTCATCGTTTCCGATCACTCCCACTCCATAGACCTTGCCTTCCATAGCGTGAATGTTGTTCATAACATTCGCCGAACCACCCAATAACATATGGTCGGAATGGACATCCACAACGGGAACGGGGGCCTCCGGGGAAATCCTGGCAACCCGCCCCCGGATGAAGTGGTCCAGCATGATATCCCCCACGACCAAGACCTTGGCATGGGCAAATTGATCCATGATTTCGAGGATTCGCTTGCGTGTAAACAGGCGGCTCATAAACGGGCGGCACTCCCTGATCGGAAAATTTCCATAAAGTAATCGGCTTCTTTATTGTAAGAACAGTAATTTTGTCAATGATAAAATTATAACCTGCGGCAAGACACGTTTACAGGGGTTCGTGGAGAATCAACAGCGGGAGGGGGTGGGCGCCCCACCGATGAGGCGAACGAACTGACCTGCGAATTTATGATCTTCCCCTGGCGGGAATGGTCGGAAGACGATGGCAACAAAGCTATAGTGGACTAAGCTGAATTGGCGCCACAACCACTTCTACGAAGTGTTCACCGTGATCGTCCGCAAGGGGAATCGTCCGCTCTCGCTGCACAACCCCGTCAACAGTTACGCGCCTCTCATTTTCGTCCGCGTCACTCTGCACGACCTTTATGTGGTAGATGGTCTCCCGGTACCGGTAGTGCACCGTGAAGCCCTCCCAATAGGCAGGGAGACAGGGCTCGATATGCAGTTTATCTATTTCGAGTCTCATCCCCAGGAGTGATTCCACGATCAGCCGGTACATCCATCCGGCCGATCCCGTGTACCACGTCCATCCGCCCCGACCAGTGTGGGGAGGGACGGCATAGACGTCAGCCGCGACAACATAGGGCTCCACTTTGTACGTCCCAATCCCTTCCGCTGATCCGCCATGGTTTACGGGGTTAATCATGGCGAGAAGTTCCCACGCCCTTCTGCTGTCTCCCATGGCAGCAAAGGCCATGGCAGCCCAGATGGCTCCATGGGTGTATTGCCCGCCATTTTCTCTAACGCCGGGGACGTACCCCTTTATATACCCGGGATTCAGATTAGACTTGTCAAAGGGTGGGTCGAGAACCTGGATCAACGCGTGGTCCCGGCGCACGAGGTACTTGTCTACCGCATCCATGGCCATGCGCGAGCGCGTGGCGCTTCCTGCCCCGGACAGGACAGACCAGCTTTGCGGGATGGAATCGATGCGGCATTCGGGATTGCCCGCTGAACCGAGGGGTGTGCCATCATCGAAGAAAGCCCGGAGGTACCACTCACCATCCCAGCCATGCTCCTCGATGTGACCGCAGAGCTTCCCTGCCTCGCTCTCACAGCGTTCAGCGAAGGGGAGATCCCCCTGCATGCGCGCGACCTCGGTGAACCTCATAAGTACGTCATAGAGGAAGAACGCGAGCCAGACACTTTCGCCTTTACCTTCTTTACCCACCATGTTCATGCCGTCGTTCCAGTCACCGGAACCGATGAGCGGCAGGCCGTGTTCGCCAAAGGTAAGGCCATGGAGAAGAGCACGGACACAGTGTTCATACAGACTGACCTTCTCTTCGGACCGGCCCGGCAGATCGTAATACGAATCCTCCTCCGCCTTGACCGGCCGGCCCAGGGCAAAATGGACGGTCTCGTCGAGCACGCCGCTGTCCCCGGTGGTGAGCACATAATGGCAGGCGGTCAGCGGCAGCCAGAGATAATCGTCGGAGCAATGGGTGCGCACGCCGCGATTCGTGGGCGGATGCCACCAGTGCTGGACATCGCCTTCCGGGAACTGATGGGCCGCACAGAGCAACAGGTGTTCGCGGACCAGATGCGGCCGGGCGTGGACCAGCGCCATCACGTCCTGCAGCTGATCACGGAACCCAAAGGCGCCTCCCGACTGGTAGGTAGCACTTCGAGCCCACAGACGGCAGGCCAGAATTTGATAGAGCAGCCAGCCGTTGACCAGCACATTGACCGATGGGTCCGGGGTTTCGACCTGCACCGCGCCCAGTGTGTGCTTCCAGTGCTGCCAGACCAGATCAAGGGCGCCGCGCGCCGCAATGGCACCGCGAAAACGATGGACCAGGTTTCTGGCATCCTCAAGGTTTTGTCCCACCCCGAGTTTGAAGATGATCTCCCGCTCTTCCCCAACGGCCAGATCAAAGCTTATCTGGATTGCACCGCACGGGTCGAGGGCGGCGCCCACCTTGCCCGAAAGTCGGGTGCGCTTCAGGGCGGCGGGCGTTCGCAGGGAACCGTTGCGCCCGAGGAATTCCGTCCGGTCGCCGGTGACGGTGCGTTTGCCGTCATCAATGTAAAAAAACGCTGTCCGGTCCGGAAATTCCGTGTTGTACGGGTTGCGCGCCAAGAGGGCGCCACTTGCCGGATCGACCTCGGTGACCACATGCATGGTCGATTTTGGCCGTAGGTCGCCCAGTACCCATTCAACATAGCCGGTGGCCGAGAGGCGGCGGAACCGGCCCGACTCGTTGCGAACCCTGAGCACCATGAACTTGATGGCTGCGTCCAGGGCCACGTACACCGTCAGCTCGGAGAGGATGCCGCGTTCGGTGTGTTCGAAAATGCTGTAGCCAAATCCGTGCCGGGTGGCATAGGGTGTTGCCCCGCGACAGGGCAGGGGAGTGGGCGACCAGAAGTGGCCGCGCT
>DMAT01000090.1:11923-12305 GCA_003451635.1 Syntrophus sp. (in: bacteria)
TGCCGAACTGCGGATTGGCCAGCACATTCACCCAAGGCGCCGGGGTCAGCTGTCCCTGGGCAGTGGTAATGACATATTCGCGGCCATCCGGAGTGAACCCGCCCAGTCCATTGTAGAACGAGAGGTCAAGGCGCGGCGCGGGTGCGACCGCCAGGGGTTCGGAACGATGGGTCCGGGTCGGGATCAGCTCGGGTACGGTGACTTCCGCCAAACTACGGCCCTTGATCTGTTCGGCCAGCGATCCCCGTTTGTCGGAGATGATGGCGCGGGCAATGGTTTGGATCAGGATGCGGTCCTCCTCGGCGATCTGATCTCCCGGTCGCACGAAAATGCCGCCGGGACGGTCGATCAAGCTGGCTTCAATACCGGCGGCAATCAGCCC
>DMAT01000090.1:12345-12936 GCA_003451635.1 Syntrophus sp. (in: bacteria)
GCCAGTAGGCATGGGCCTGCACCAGTTGCCGCACCAGTTCGATATTGGCCGGATCTTCGATCTGCAGCAGCACAATCGGCAGGTCGCCGGAGATGGCATAGCCCCAGAGACCAGATTGGCCCCGGCGATTTTTGATGAGGACGCTCGGGTCGGCCCGCAAGGCCGCATTGGCGTAGATAATCGAACTGGCTAGACGCCGGTACAATTGGGCGTCAGCCTCCGAGGCATTGAACTGGCGGAGCAGCACCTGGCCGTGGGTCCAGGCCAGGTCAAAAACGCGATCTGCCAGACGTCGATCCTGGTATTTATCCACCAGGTGCAAGGCGGCGTCACGGGTTTCCCCGATGCCGGAAACCATATTGATGGTGACCGATTCCTCCGGTTCAAGGGTGATCCGGTAGCGGATGGAGACAATCGGATCGAGCACCGAACCCTCGCTGCCCGAGAGTGCCCCGGTGAAAAAGTCAGCCCCGCCGCTCATGGCCAGGGGAGCAGCCACGGTGTTGCCGCGACCAATGAACCGCAATCGATCGGTCTCGTAGGAGATATCCCCGATTTCGGCACCATGCACCGCCATCAGGTGAAACATCC
>DMAT01000334.1 GCA_003451635.1 Syntrophus sp. (in: bacteria)
TTGATAAATACGGCGGCGTTAACGTCGCCTCCATCGGCGACTATTACAATCCATCCCACCGTTTCACCGGTTCGGGCGGCAACTCCGACATCGGCACAATGGCTCACAGAGTGGCGTACATCATCCTTCAGGAAAAGCGCCGCTTCCTTGAGAGAAACGATTATACAACCACACCGGGTTGGTGGTGCTGGGATTTCAAGACCAACGAATGGAAACCCAAGAAAGAAGTCTGGAAAAACACGGCATACGCAAACAACGGTCCTTGCGGCGTCGTGACCAACATGGGGGTCTATCGTTTTGATGCCGAAGGCATTATCTACCTGGAAACGTGCCACCCCGGCGTCACGGTAGAACAGGTAAAGGACAATTGCGGTTTCGACCTCAACGTGTCGAAGTTGACGGGCGATACGCCCTGTCCGACCTACAGGGAACTCTTCATTCTCCGCGAATTCGTGGATCCTGAATTGATCTTCCTGCCGGCGAAAACTCCTTATACGCCTGACATCCAGGCCATCGTCGATAAGGGTTAACGACATAGCACCGAAAAGAGGGGAAGAATTCTTCCCCTCTTTTCATTTTATCTTTCTCATGAATATGGAAATTACCCATCTGTTCAAGGGACAGATGGTGTTAATAAACACTATCAGGAAGGGGAGAAGCTGCAATGAACTTAGATTTAACTGAAGACCAAAAGATGATTCAGGATACGGCAAGAAATTTTGCCAAATCGGAGCTGGAACCTTTGGCCGCAAAGCTGGATGAGGAAGGTGATCGGGAAGCGTTCCTGAAGAACCTCAAAAAGCTGGCTGAACTGGGACTTATGGGGATTGCGGTAAAAGGGGAATACGGCGGTTCGGAAGCGGGAACCGTGGCCTTCAGCCTCGCGATCACGGAAATCGCCAGGGCCTGCGCCTCTACAGCAGTGACCACATCGGTGAATAACATGGTCTGTGAGGTCATCCAGGCCATCGGTTCGGAAGAGCAGAAAAAGGCATATATCCCGAAGATTTGCTCCGGCGAGTACCCCGCCGGCGGCTTTGGATTGACGGAGACGACGGCAGGTTCAGACCCGGCCGGGATGCGTTGCGCCGCCGTGCTGGACGGCAACGAGTGGGTATTGAACGGCAACAAGATATTTATTACCAGCGCCGAATACGCCGGTGTCTTCGTTGTCTGGGCGGTAACGGACAAAGCGGCCCCCAAGGGCAAGGGGATCAGTTGCTTCCTCGTCGAAAACGGACTCCCGGGTTTCATTGTCGGCCGGGCGGAACATAAGATGGGACAGCACGCCTCCGTCACCAATGAACTCGTCTTTGAAGACTGCCGCATTCCCAAAACCGCCATGATGGGAAAACCAAACGACGGTTTCCGCACCGCAGTGGGCGAATTGGCCGGCGGGCGCATCGGGATCGGATCTCTGGGGCTCGGCTGCGGACTGGCCGCCATCGAGTACGCCGCCAAATACGCCGTGGAGAGAAAGCAGTTTGATCAGTCCATCACCAACTTCCAGGCCATTCAGTGGATGATAGCCGAATCCTACACGGAACTGGAAGCGGGGAGGCTGCTCCTCATGAACGCCGCCTACCAGAAGGAAAATGGCCGTTTCTTCGCCCGTCAGGCGTCGATGGCCAAATACTTCGCCACGGAAGCGGGAGAGCGGGCCTGTTACAACGCCATTCAGATCCTCGGCGGTTACGGCTACACCAAGGAATTCCCTGTTGAGCGTTACTATCGGGACGCCCGGATCACCTCGATCTATGAAGGGACGAACCAGATCCAGCGCGTCATCATCGCCCGGGACATCCTGAGCAAACTGAAATAACGGCAACTTGTTGCCCGAGTAATCAACGCCCCTGCCCTTCTGATAAAGGGGTGGGGGCGTTTTTTTTGATGGATCAATTTTGAGGAGGAAAAAGTAATGGCTTACGAAACGATCAGCACCGACCAATCCCACGCAGGCATCGGCATTCTGACCCTCAACCGTCCCGATAAGCGCAACGCTATTTCCATTCAAATGCGCCGGGAGATCTCGGCCTGCCTGAAGTCATGGAAGGATGATCCCGCCATCCGGATTCTCATTCTGACCGGCGCCGGCAGCACCTTCACCGCCGGCTTCGACCTCAGCGAATTCAATAAGCCCGGACTCTTGCATGAACTCTATCAGACATCCTCCGAGTACCACCGGGATATCTGGTATTTTCCCAAACCGACTATCGCCGCCATTAACGGACCGGCCCTGGCGGGAGGCTTCGACCTGGTCAAGCTCTGTGACATCCGCCTTTGCTCCGACGGGGCCAGATTCGGACACCCGGAGATCAAATTCGGCGCCCCTACCCTCTTCACACCCCTCAAGTGGATTGTCGGCGCCGGTTTGGCAAGGGAATTATGCCTCTCCGGACGGATCATCGATGCCACGGAGGCTCATCGTATCGGACTGGTAAATGAGCTGGTTGAGGAGAGCAAACTGCTGGATCGCGCCCTGGAGATCGCCGGAAAAATCATGGAGGCCCCTCAGTACGCCCTGGAACAGACCAAGCATTTCTTTCTCGACAACGCCGACCGGGGATTCGAGGAATCATTCTCTATCGAACATGACAAGGGCTTTCAGGAATTCCTCCTGAAGCGGGCAGCGGAGGCTCTGCAGAAATCGACGGCCTAATGGTATCAGGCTACTTTTACTGGACGGCGGAAAGCAGAAATTTTCACTCCCTCGTTAGTTACGCTATGATATCATGCATTTGCTGACTACTGTGCACAGTAGTCGCTAAACGAAGGCAGGACAATGCTTTCCGGGTTTTCTGCTCAAGATCCGCTAGGGAAAGGCGCTCCCGGAGGGGTTATTTTGGAGATTGGGTTTTTAGTCAGTCTGAATACTTCTTATTATTCACTTGCCATGGGAGGACATCCCGGACCTGATCCAAAGGCTTCATAATGTATCACCACACGCGGTATTTACTGATTCAATATTTTATATTTTGACAACTAACTTACTATTATGCAAAGGTAAATTTCAATATTTGCTAACTGTCAACGGCTATATGATACCGGCATTAGTAGGTCTAAACTATGTTCGCGCCAACTGCGGCGGCGTGTGTCGAGGTAAAGGGTAATGGCAAAAAATGATGTAGTCCTCCTGGATGGAATTATTGATCAACGACTAGTCGAGTCATTACCTTCTGGTGAACGAGATGAAGTATTTGAATTTCTCGTTCTCGAGGAGGTGCTAAAAGACTATGACTTGTCTCGTGACGAGATCGAATCCGGATGGATAGATGGTCGAAATGACGGCGGAATCGATGGATTCTACATACTGATAAATGGACACTTGCTCGAAGATGTTGATGACCTTGTGTGGCCTCGAAGCAATGCATCTATAGATATTTGGCTGTTCACGTGCAAACATCACTCTACTTTCCAACAAGCACCATTAGATTCAATTCTCGCCACTATTCAGGAACTTTTCGATCTAGGCATTGATAGCAGCGAACTGAGCGGTAGCTACTCTGATGACCTACTTACCTTCCGTTCCCTCTTCCATCATGCCTACCGCCGCCTGTCGATCGGACGTCCGGTTCTTAGTTTTCACATTATTTACGCCAGCCGAGGTGACACAGGACAGGTCGGTGAGAGTGTGGCAGCTCGTGGCCGACAAATCGAAGGCACGGTTTCAAACCTCTTCAGTTCATGCTACGTCAATTTTCAGTTCGTTGGCGCCTCGGAACTCGTCGAACTGCATCGCAAATCAAAGCGATTCGCACTCGATCTTCCTTTTCTTGAACACCTGGCAACCGGAAAAGATAGTTTCGTTTTATTGGTGCGACTCGAGGACTATTGGAAATTTGTTTCCGACGAGAACGGACACCTAAGGAGATATCTCTTTGATTCAAACGTTCGCGACTTTTTGGGACCGAATCAGGTCAATGAAGAAATAGCACGCTCACTCGTGGATCCGACAGCACCCGACTTTTGGTGGCTGAACAATGGCGTGACCATCCTAGCAACAAACGCCACCGTTCCAGGGAAGACAATTCAGCTCCAAGACATCCAGATCGTTAATGGGCTACAGACCACAGAAACCATTTACCGCCACTTCAAAGGCGGCTCGGTCACATCTAGAGATCGAGCCCTACTCGTTAAGATCATTGTCTCGTCAGACGCACGGGGCCGCGACCGGATAATTCGAGCTACGAACAATCAAAGTCCGGTGGAAATTGCCGCACTACACGCAACGGACAAAATTCAGCGCGATATAGAAGAGATTCTTGAACGTAACGATTGGTATTACGAGCGAAGGAGAAACTATTACCGTAATATTGGGAAGCCCCAGTCGCGTTTCGTCACTCCTTTGTACTTAGCAAGTTCGGTTGTGGCGGTTGTTTTTAAGAACCCCGCCAAGGCCACAAGGCTTAAGGCAAAGTTCATGCGTGTCCAAAACAGCTACGATGCAGTATTTTCTGCAACGCTTCCCATCGAAATATGGCCAGTCCTCGTGAGTATATACAAACAGGTAGATGCCGGACTTACGAAGATATTGTCTCGAAAAACCGCGGGAGAGAGGTTCATAAGCACTTGGCGACCACTTGTTTCACTAATTGCCGTCGCTAGGCGACTGAAGACGTTTTCCTACTCAGTCACTCAACTGAAAGATCTACGTAACTCTCCACTTTCTGAGGCCGAGGTAGCAGAGGTTTGGGGCGTCGTGACCTCGCAAGTGGGTGGCGCTCGCGGCCGCACGAGCAGACCGCTTCATCCTCAAGTACAGCAATGTTGCAACGAGGCGGCAACCAGATTTGGCCTGCTTGGCAAAGATGAAGTCGGTCGCCGCAGCATTCCGTCCACCGCGCCGTCCACTGTGTCGGCCCCTGAACCCCTTTCAAGTGATTTCGTAAGCATTGTCCAGGCACTGCTTCCTAAACAGCCGTGGAAGGCTGGCATGCATATTGGAATCGCGTCAAAGCTTGATTGCAAGGCTACCAAAGTTAGACGAGCGATCCAGCAGCTGATTTCCGAGGGAAAGTGGAACGTTCAGAAGGACGGAGTTGTGTATGGACCAGATGGCAAGGTTTTGTCAGTCGATCCTGAACGGGTTCCGTATAAAGTCGAAGATTTGAATGCAACAGGCCACCGACTGTCAGCTGAGCATGGCGAATGATAACGGCTCCCAACATCGCATACACCAGACGGCGAGAAGAGTGGCGGCTTCGCCCTCATTGTCACGGGAACCGCGATAAATTGCATCTCCCGCGTCCAAGGTGGCGCGGCTCATCTCACCCCGTTCGGCCTCAATATAAGTTGACACGGATTGTCTCATGGGCTATACATCGTGTATCCACAGGAGGTGTAAATTTATGATTACAAGAATTCAGAAATGGGGAAACAGTCAGGGATTACGCTTGGCAAAACAGGTCCTTGAAGCCGCATGTGTTTCCGTTGGAGACGACGTTGATGTGGCCGTACGAGACGGTATGATTGTTATAGCTCCAGTAAGGCGTGTTCGCGGCAAGGTGAGTCTGCAAGAACTAGCGTCACGTATACCTGAAAACTACACTCCCGGAGAAACGGATTGGGGTAAACCACTCGGTAAGGAAGTGTGGTAAATGAAATCCTATGTTCCGGAAAAAGGAGATTATGTCGCAGTTACTTTCGATCCGCAGTCCGGTCATGAACAGAAAGGCCGCCGTCCGGCGCTGGTCGTAAGTAATACCCTCTTCAACGAGCAAACTGGCCTGGCAATGGTGTGCCCGCTAACCACAACAGACCGTAAATACCCTTTTCATGTAGCTGTCACAAATGACCCATACATAACTGGTTTTGTCATGGTTGAGCAGGTGAAATCCATTGATTATCAAGCGCGTAAGATCAAGTTCATTGGCAGGGCATCAGATGAGGTGCTCGATGTGGTGCTTTCCATACTTGATGCTTGTATTTATTGAGGGCCGAGGCATTGGAGCCGATCACGTATGCTCCGGCTCAACTTTCCCTCCCCTAAAATGTTGATTTGGAAGAGGGTGATGTTATTTACAAAATGTCACCCATCGCAGCTTCAATCTGTCGTCTGTCCGCCTCCAAGGCGCCATCCCGTCCGGCGGTGGGTAACAGGGCAAGCCAGGAGTCATAAACCGGCGGCACCTGCCCCTGGAGTAAATATTCGAGCAGGGAAAATTCATAATAGACCCGGCGGACAGGAAACAGCGGTTCGTCACCATAGATAAGGCGCGCCATGGCCCGGGCCAGATTGCAGACCTTAAGAACCCATTCCATGTCTATTCCTGTATAGGATTCAAAATAGTAAACACCCCCTGATTCTTTCCACTTGCCATCCTTCTCCAGCTCTGCTTGCACGGGAGTTCCCGGGAAAGGAATCAGGCATTCCGTATAGGCAATTTCCGCCCCGTTTTCGAATAGTTCTTTGGCCAAACGGATGGTTTTCAGCATCGTTTCGACAGTGTCCCAGGGGCCGAAAAGGATGAAACTGACCACGGGCATGAGGTTCTGCTCGATGCAGTAGGAAACGCCTCGTTTCGTGTCTCCCGTTGTCATGCCCTTTCCATAGCGGTCCAATACTTCCTGCGCCCCCGATTCCGCCCCGGCATAGACGGCCTTGAATCCCGCCTCGCTCAGCCACTGCGCCATGACCGGCTGGCGGCAGAAATCGTCTAGCCGCCCCTGGACATATAATTCGACGCCTTGGGCGAGTCTTTCCTGAATAATCATTTCGCAGATCTCCCTGACGCGCCGGGGATGGAAGGTAAAATTATCATCGGTGAACATGATCCGCTTCGCCCCGGCACTCCGCAAGTCCCGAATTCCTATAAAGATCTTCTCCAGCGGCTCCTGACGGACAATCCCCTGATAGAGGCTCTGAATCGAGCAGAAACGACAGTTATGGTAACATCCGCGGCTGGAAGAGAGGCTGCGGGTCCGATAGCACCGGTTATCAAGGATATGGAAGGCAGGCGGCGGCATGTCCCCCAAATCCTTTAGCAGGGGACGGTCGGGATTACACAGAATACGATGACCCTGCCGGTAACTGATTCCGGCAATTTTTTCCAGGGAAGCCATCGCAAAATTACCCTTCATAAGCTCCGGAAGGGTTTCCTCCCCTTCGCCCCGGACGACCACATCCACCTCTTTATTTTCCCTGAGAATCTCCTCGTGAAGAACGGTGGCGTGGATACCTCCCAGGACAGTCCTGATGGGGGGATGGATCTTTTTTGCCGTCCCGCATGCCGCCAGGGCAGAGGCGATACTGCCGGAGAGAGTGGTGACACCCATGATCAGAGGTTTTCCGCCCTCCAGGGCTTCCATCAAAAGGGCCTGGGCTTCCTTCTCGGAACCGATATCCATGTCAACAATAGCTACGGAAAGTTCATCGGCAAGGAGAGGCGCAGCCAGGCATTCCAGGCTGAGGGGTGATACTTCCGAGGCGCCGTTAAAGCGCGGATTGACGAGGAGGACGTCCATGATAAATCCGAAATATTTTCACATATAAGGGGGCTGGCTTGTCTTGTGGAAAACTCGCCAGCCCCCTGCAATGATTTGAAACCCAAAATCTAACGGTCCTTGTTTGAACTCCAAAATATCTAACGATCCTTGAACGTAACCCGCATTTCCCGCTTCAGGATCTTGCCCGTCGGCGTCTTGGGCAGCGCTTCCACAAAGAAGACTTTCTTGGGGCATTTGAAGGTTGCCAGCTCGTTACGGCAGTGGGCGATGAGCTCCTGCTCGGTCATCGTCTCTCCCGGTTTCAGGACGACAATAGCCGTCACGACCTCTACCCACTTGGGATCGGGCAGACCGATGACCGCCACTTCCTGGACCCGCTTGTCCAGATAGACTGCATCTTCCACCTCTCTGGTCGGAACGTTTTCCCCGCCCGTCTTGATCATGTCCTTCTTTCGATCCGCGACAGTAATGTAGCGATCCCCATCCATGACGCCGATGTCCCCGGAATGGAACCAGCCGCCCTTCATGGCCTCATCCGTCTTCTCCGGCTCCTTGAAGTACATGATCAGGGCATGGGGGCCCTTCCCGCAGATCTCACCGGGAATGTCCGGTTTTCCGATCGGCGTCCCCGCGTCATCTTCCAGACGGCTCTCCATGTTCAGGCCTCCCAATCCCGCCGAACCAAGCTTGGCTAAGGCGTCCTTGGCCTTGAGGATCGTGTGATAGGGCGCCAGTTCCGTCTGGCCGTAGTAGTTGTAAATCTTCACGCCGGGGAGGCGCTCCATCATCTCCTTGAGAATCTCCAAGGGCATGATCGAAGCCCCGTAGTAGGCTTTTTTGAGACTGGACAGATCCTGATTGCTGAATTCGGGATTACGAAGCATGCCGATCCAAACCGTTGGGGGGGCAAAGAACATCGTCGCCTTGTAAATGGCGATGTTCTTCAGGATCTGACCGATGTCGGGCATCATCAGGACATTCGTCCCTCCCACCCAAAAGACGGGGTTCATGAAGACGTCCCGCTGAGCGCAGTGATAGATAGGCAGGGCGTTGATGTTAATGTCGTCCTCATCGTACTGACCGTCCACAATCGTTCCCATATACTGGGCCATAAGGGCCTGGTTACTGATGATGACACCCTTGGGCAAGGCTTCCGTGCCGCTGGTGTAGGTCATCTGACAGGGATCCTCGATGTGGAGAAGCGTGTCCGGTTCCGTGCTAGGGTATTTACCGCACCAGTCGTCGAAATTCAGGAACCGGTCGCTGACCGGTGGCTGTCCCGCCACCTGGTCGGACCAGATCCAGGTCTTCACCGTCGGCACATCATCGAGGACGTCCTTCACCAGGTCAAACAGGGCGTCTTCAACAATGAAGGCCTTGCTTTCGGAATGATTGATGCAATAGGAGATGTCTTTCCCCCGGAGGAGATAGTTGATGGCCAAATAGATCGCCCCGATCTTGCAGCAGGCCATCCAGATCAGGACGTGATGGATCGTGTTGTGGGCCAGGATCGCCACGCGATCGTACTTTTGAATCCCCAAGTCCCGAAGCGCGTTGGCGACGCGGTTGCATTCCACCTCCAACTGGGCATATGTTAGGGTTTTGTCCTTATAGATGATGGCCGCTTTGTCGGGGTAGTGGTAGGCGCTCCGACGAATCATATCGGCGATGACCCAACGATTCACCTTGTTGTACCGGTTCATGAGGTATTCAAGATTCTCTTTATTGATAACAGTAAAGCGCTTCTTTTCTTCTTCCGTTAACGGGGGCAATATGTTTCCCATGTATGTCTCCTCCTTTTTACCTTCACATCAATGACGATACGGAATCAAACTCATAACCATGACAATCTCCTTCTTATGGTTTCCTCAGCCCCTCTCCACCCCCTTTCCTACCCCTCATGGGCGACCCAGCGGCGGATCATCTCAAAGAGCTTTTCCCGCTTGATGGGTTTGGTCATATAATCGTTCATTCCTCTGCTCAGGCATTGTTCCCGTTCCGTAACCATGGCGTGGGCCGTAAGGGCGACAATAGGTACTGCTTTCGGCGCCGCGGCGTTTTCTGCCGATCCTCGCAGCCGTTCCAGTTCCAGTGCCCTGATCGCCTCTGTAGCCCCATAGCCGTCCAACTCGGGCATCTGGATATCCATCAGGATGAGATCA
>DMAT01000132.1:0-4558 GCA_003451635.1 Syntrophus sp. (in: bacteria)
GGGGCGCACTTGACATCAAAAAAACAAATGACCCTTTGCATGGAAGGTTCAAGGGACCTGCGACAACGACCACTCAAAGCTGTACATTGAGTTTTCTTGTGCGTGATGCTAAAAACCGCATAGCTATGGGGAGTACAAAGGTTACAGTCCGGGGACTTGACCCGGATACCCTTTCAAGCAGAAACCAACCCAAGCCCGTTTATGCCCAGCCACAGCAAACACCCCCTCAAATTCCACCCCCCACACAGGCCGATACGGGTGGAGGTCAGGATAATTACAACAAAAAGATTCAAGGCATTATGGATAATTACAATCAGGAGATGATTCGTATACAACAGGAAAAGAACNNCCCCCGCCATATAAGCCGCCAACCCTGCCGAAACCGGCAACCCCTCCCTGGATGACAGGAGGCACTCAGGGCGGAGAGAGCCGGAAGCCGAAGTGCCGGTCATTCGCTGTTAATGCAAATTCTTGTAAAAACAGTTTCTATAGTTGCATGAACAAGTGTCCGGTTGGAGCAAATATGGCAGCCGCCATAAATACCAAGGGTCGCAAAATCTCGAATAGTCGAGCCGAAGTACAAGCCTGTCATACAAGGTGTAGTGATGCAAATAAAGCTTGCCGTAATGCCCTTTGTCCCGGAGGAAGCGTATCCGGCGTGGGCTGGAACCTTACATGCAGGATATGCCAATAAAGTTAAAGCTTTGTGAGTTTTTTGAATCTCCATATTAAAGACTTCGAGATATAAAAAGGAGGTAATTGTTATGAAAAAGAAACCTTGTCTTATAGTTTTACTGCTGACATGTCTTGTCCTGGCAGCAGGCTGCGCCTCGGATATACAGACAAAAGAACCTGTTTTTATGACTTCGTACAGCCATTCAGGGGATGAGCTTAACCGTACCCAGTCCGTCAGGCCGGAACAAAACATGCTTTC
This sequence comes from Syntrophus sp. (in: bacteria), assembly GCA_003451635.1. GTDB lineage: Bacteria > Desulfobacterota > Syntrophia > Syntrophales > UBA8958 > UBA8958. The sequence continues at coordinate 935 of DMAT01000132.1, forward strand.
AACGGCAAAAGGACCCCGCTTCCATTCCCTTATTCTGAAAAACCAGGTGAAAGGTTCAACCATGGGCCTGAAATGCAATCTGGAGCCACAGGAACTCTGGGACGTCATGGAGGATGATGAATACTTCTATTATTTTTCGGATCACAACAGATCAAAGGCATTCTATGTGCTCCAGGCTCCACATGGTCATGATTGCCCTTGCGGATTGAGGATCTCCAAGTCCACGCCGCAAGACATCAACATGGCGATAAAGCTGACTCCGGATAAAACCGCCACTGTTGCCATCGACAAGAGTGTCCGGCCGGAGGTGGAGAGGATCGAAAAGATAAACATCTATGATCCCAATTTTCTGCGCCGTTCCGTCAAATTTGTTTCCTATGAGGATGGCATCCTGTTTCTCCTCTACAAGGAGGAGATCGGCACCCCCAACTTCCGGGGACCGGACGGAACCACCAAGATGGTTGAACCGCTGGCTACGGAAGAGATTCTTCAATTCAACATCGGCGAAGCGAAGGATATCGAGATCAAAGAGGCGAAATTGAAGATCATCCAGGCGACGCCGGAAAAACTCGTCTATGAAGTGGTGAGGGCGCTGCCGGCAAATTAGGATAATATCAGAACTGAGTGGTCAGAGATCGGCAACAATCTTACACCTGTGGAAATGTGATTCCCTTGATCTGCAGCTCTTTTAGGACATTTATTCAAACACACTATTGACAGTATCCAAAGAATTTAATAGCATCTGCACAATTGAATATTGAAGCAGGGTTCAGGAACTTAAAGGTTTCTGGAGGATTTTTGATGGTCGGGCCGCCATCTGACTTAATTGTCAGTTGGCGGCTTTTTTTATTCAATGCATTTATTCATGGAAAAGTCGAAAGGAATGGGATGAAAAATATTTTCTTGCAGATCATTGCCACATCTTGTGCAATTGCCGTAATTAGTGGCGTCAAGATAATGGATTTACCAACATTGCCCACTTTTTTACTTGTGCTTATTGTTTTCCTTGGCTATTTATTTGTCTTAGCTGGTGGGATTTCCAAAAAGAAATATACTAAAGTATAAACAAGATAGCCTGTGGTAGGTTGAACAATTTGGACACCAATGTTTAGATAAAAACTTAAACGGAGGAGTGAGAATGGAAAGGATACCAAACGGGTGATACACGAAAGAATTTCGTGAAGAAGCGGTGAAAATGGCTCAAGTGGATACTATGCTTGGTTCAAGCGTCCGCTTACCATCCGACTGCGGGAGGAGATGAGATTGGAATTGGAAATCCGCGCTGCTCATAAACGGACGCGTCAGACGTATTTGTCCGGAGCGCTTACTAGATTTGGCCGATAACGGAGTTGTCGTAGGGGTTCATCGGATCAAGCGGATTCGCCGGAAGCTCAAGGTCACTACTGACTCCCGGCATTCTTAGCCTGTGGCAGAGAACTTGCTGGATCAAAAATTTGAGGCATCCGCGCCTAACGAGATATGGCTGACGTATATGTTTACTAAGTGGGAATCGGCGCTTGCCCCAGAAATCGAGGACGCATTTCACCCCCTTGCAAGGGCCGTCAGCAATTGGATGCCGGAAATCATTGCATACTTCAATAGTCGGGCCAATGAAAACATAGCTGGGCTTTCATTGGCCTACTACGGGTAAAATGCAGTATGTAGACAAATTAGCTCTAACTATCGCTTTCAATAAACTCAACATCAATCCACGATGTTTCAAATCCTCGGTAGGAAGCAAAAAGTTAAAATTCACTAAATAAGAATATACTAACAGTTTTCGCTAATGATGATGTATACTGGTTATCGGTGGGCAAGTTGCCTGCCACGCTATTTTGACTAAGTTGACGTTATCTCATGCATAATCTCGTCGAGAAACGTCTTCCACGGGATCACCCTGATGTCGTCCGTCCGGTAGGCCTGGGTTCCTCGATACACAACCACAAGAGGTACAGCGGGGTTGTCGTTGCGGAAGGAACGCAGTCCCGAAAAGTCGTTACCGCTCACCTCTGTTGCAGATTTGATCTCAAATGCGCCTATCAGCTCGCCGTGCCTCTCCAGCAGCAGGTCCACCTCGGCGCCGGTATTGGTCCTCCAGAAAAAGATGCGCGTTTCCGAGCGGGCATAGTTGAGATAACGATGGAGTTCAAGGACAATGAATTGCTCGAAGAGGCGTCCTGTCAGTCTCGGATCTGGTGGCGCAGCAAGTCGGCGGTTTACGGCGTTGGTCACCCCGGTGTCAAAAAGATAGAACTTCGGATGTGCCACCAGTCGTTTGCGCTCGCTCTTCAACCAGGGCTGAAGACGGAAACCGATGAGGGTATCTTCCAGGATTTCATAGTAAGACTGCACAGTCCTGATCGGCAGATGGCACTCCCTGGCGATATTGGAGAAATTAAGTAGCTCCCCGGAGGCCGATGCGGCCATCTCCAGGAAACGGTAGAATCCCCCCAGGTTGCGGACATACCCTTCCATCTGTACCTCTTCCCGCAGGTACGTTTCGGTATATGCCTTTAGGGTATCCTGTTTCTCAGAGTCATTTAGTCCAAGGAGAGGAGGAAGGGTCCCAAAACGAAGCGCATCGTCCAGATTGAAATGCTCCCCCAGTTCTGCAAGTGTAAAGGGGAAGAGGAGTCGCTGCACCGCTCTCCCGGCCAGGAGGTTGGCCCCCCCGCGCTTCAACTTGCGGGCGCTGGACCCCAAGAGAATGAACTGTCGATCGGGATGCTCCTCCATCAATGCATGCACTTCGTTCAGGAGCTCCGGTATCCGTTGTACCTCGTCCAGGACGAACCTTCGCGTATCCCCTGTTCTTATCTTTTCCACGGCATCGAGCCGGTACTGTGAGGGATTCTTGGCATAGCGGGTGTACTCATCTCCGTGTAGGAGGTTCACAGTCCAAGCATCATTGCCGAACTTAGCACGGATGAGGGATGATTTTCCTGTCTGGCGAGGACCGAAGAGAAAGAAGGAACGATTGTCCGGCAGCTCTGCAATTCTTGTTATCATGATGCAAGACTGTAAAGCAATTTAGCGGTGATGTCAAGCATTCCGTCAGCAGGGGACAAACCCATTTGCCGGTGTCAGGCTTCTATTGTCGCTTGCACATTCATGGGATTTTCCCGAGCATACATAACGCTTCCTTTTGGTAATCAGCGATACTTTGTCAAGAAAAACAAGCATGTGCCCAAAATTGTCTCCACCTACGAAGTGTTAGAAACTTCGGTCATCGATGCGCACCGCTTTCCATTTGAAACGTTGAACCTTTTACTATCTATTTCCGATCCAACTCCTTCCTCACGGCCAGGCATATTTCATGGTCAATATTTCCTTGACATACAAGACCGCGTTTCTCATACTTCACTTCACAAAAAGGAAGTTCTTATCAATCCCCAATTAATTTAAGGATAATCATCCCGGTAACTATTACAACGAAAGAAGCAGGAAGTAGGAGGAGGAACCACTATGAAGTATCAAAGGCGAAAGGGATTATTTTTGGCCGTTGTTCTCTTATCTTTTTTCCTCTGTAATAAAGCCCTCGCCGGGGACTCAGCCGTGATAACATCCTTCAGCCCCCAGGGTGTCGCCCAGGGCATCCGTCAGGCAACGGCGACCTTTTCCGTG
>DMAT01000132.1:4578-7950 GCA_003451635.1 Syntrophus sp. (in: bacteria)
CCCCCGCCTCGCCGATCCCTTCATCGTCCAGTGCCCCGGAAAGGGACAAGGACGGTGGATTGATAACCGCACCTGGTCTTATGATTTCACCGCCGACCTTCCCGGCGGTGTAGAATGCGAATTTCGCCTGCAAGAGGGCGTCAAGACCCTGTCCGGGGCCAATGTATCGGGAGGGAAGATCTTTCGCTTTTCTACCGGCGGACCTGAAGTCGTTCGTTCCGTCCCTCATGAAGGGAATGAGCAAATTGACGAACGGCAGATCTTTGTCTTGTATCTTAACGCGGCGCCCCGGGAGGCATCCCTTACCGGGAACGTCTTCTTTTCCGTGGCCGGCGTCAATGAGCGCATCGGGATCAACATCATCTCGGGTAACGAACGCCACAAAATCCTCAAAACCATCAACTATAAGGGCAATGAGCACCTCGTTGTCCTCGTGCAGGCCAAGCAGACCTTTCCTGATGCTGCCGTCGTCAAACTGATCTGGGGCCGGGGTGTCGCCTCTGAAAACGACGTTGTCACGGAAAAGGATCAGGTGTTCTCCTTCCTGACCCGAGAACCCTTCCGCGCCGAATTCTGGTGTAATCGGGAAAAGGCCGATCGGGCCTGCATTCCCATCCTACCCGTAGGATTGCGCTTTACCGCTCCCATCCCGTTGAAAATTGCCGAACAGATCTTTATTACAGGCCCGAAGGAAAAGAAATGGCCGGGTAAAATCAGCGATAACGACCGTCGAAGGGGTATCATCTCGTATCTGATCTTTCCCGGTCCTTTCCCGGAAAAATCCAAATTGACGTTGCGCCTTCCCGGCGAGATAAAAGACGAAGCGGGAAGAATGCTAAGCAATGCCGAAAAGTTTCCCCTGACAGTGAGCACTCATTCCTACCCTCCTTTGGCCAAATTCGCAGCCCGGTTCGGGATTATAGAGGCCAAGGGAGATCGCCTCCTCCCCGTAACTATCCGCAATATTGAGCGACAATTGCCGGGCCGTTTCCTGAAGGTCGACGAGAAGGCGCCGGTGCCCCTGGAAGAAGAAGGGGCAGGGGCTGATCAAGGAGAGGAAAGCAGCGCCTCCCCGATGGAAGAAAAAGTGAAGACAACGACAGAGGCCACAAAAGCAGTGGCTCCCGGAAGCCCCGTTTTCACCGCACGCTTGGCCGGCAAGATGCAACGGATCGGCGCCGATCAGGACGTCAAAGTCATCGAATGGCTCCGTAAAATAGCCGCAGCGGAACGGGTGTCCCCAATCCTGGACCGGCAAGCCCCATCTTTGAATTTCCCTGACAGAAAGCAGGGAAAGGCCTTCGAAGTAGTCGGCATCCCCCTCCCCGGCCCCGGGTTCTATATCGTCGAGTTGGAAAGCCGGATATTGGGGGCGCAGCTGCTTGCCCAACCGGCACCCCTATATATCCCGGCGGCTGCCCTGATCACAGACATGGCCGCCCATTTCAAATGGGGACGGGAATACTCCCTGGTCTGGGTGACCTCGCTGGAAAAAGGAACCCCCGTTGCGGAGGCCGCCGTCATTATTCGCGACTGCAAAGGGAAGGCCCTCTGGCAGGGCAAGACCGACCGCGTCGGCGTCGCCCTGATCAAGACCCGCCTCCCCGGTCCGGATAGTGCTTTCCAATGTCCCGGCAAGGTGAACTATCGAGAGGCCCCCCACGCCCTGAGCAATCTCAGTGGCGGTCTCTTCGTTTTCGCCAGTAGCGGCGGAGATATGACCTTCACCCATTCCAGTTGGGACGAGGGCATCGAACCCTGGCGCTTTCAGCTACCCATGGGGGGATACTCCGGGGAAGAGGGCGTCGTCGCCCACACCATCCTGGACCGCCCCCTTTTCCGGTCCGGCGAGACGGCACACATGAAGCATATCCTCAGAACCCATACCTCGGGAGGCTTTGCTCTGTTGCCGCAGTCAAAACGCCCGGACGCACTGACGATACAGCATCTAGGCAGTGAACAGACATATCGCCTCCCCCTGCGCTGGCATGTAAACGGTAGCGCTGAGACCGACTGGAAGATCCCCGAAAACGCCCGTCTGGGGACCTACGAGCTGGCCCTGGTCAAATCTAAATCCCCCCAGGACAGGACGTCTGCCGATGAGCGCCGCTGGCAGAGCGGTTCGTTCCGGGTGGAGGAATTCCGCGTCCCCCTCATGAAGGCTGTCATCCAGGCCCCGGCGAAGCCCCTGGTCAACATCCGGGAGATCCCACTCGATCTGTCCGTTTCCTACCTCTCGGGAGGGGGGGCATCCCTGCTTCCCATCCGGCTCCGGGCGGAGGTCCAGCCAAAGACCGTCGCTTTTAAGGACTACGAAGATTATTCCTTTAACGGTAGTCCTTTGAAGGAAGGAATTACACCCGTTTCCGGACGGGACGACCTTGAAGAGGGTCAGGACGCCGTCGCAACAACCGACAAGCCATTCAAACTACCTACGCAGGAACTGAAGCTCGACAATCAAGGCGTCCTGCGGTCATCGCTGCATGGCCTGCCGCATTTCACAACCGCCCGGGATATTCACGTGGAAATGGAATTCAAAGACCCGAATGGGGAAATCCAGACCGCCGCCGCCCGGATACCCCTCTACCCTTCCCGGCTTGCCGTGGGCATTCGACCCGACTCCTGGACGGCTGCGCAGGACAATTTGAATTACAAGGTCGCCGTCGTCGATCTCCAGGGGAAACCGGCCCCCCACGTGGAGGCAATGGTGGATATCTACCGGCAACAGACCTACTCCCACCGCGTGCGGCTTGTGGGCGGCTTTTACGCCTATAAGAACTCACGGGAAGTCAAGAAGATAGGCCGTCATTGCCAGGGGCGGACCGACGCTATGGGCCTTTTGACATGCCAGGGTCCGTCAGCCGCCTCGGGAAGCGTCATCCTCCGAGCGGAAGTCAGGGATGAATCGGGTCTCGTATCGGCCGCCAATTATGACCTCTGGGTCGCCGGCAAGGACGACTGGTGGTTCGAGGGGGGGAACGACGACCGGATTGATGTCCTGCCGGAAAAGAAAAAGTACGAACCGGGGGATAAGGCGAAATTCCAGGTCCGGATGCCCTTCCGGGAGGGCACGGCCTTGATCACGGTGGAACGGGAAGGCATTCTCGACGTCTATACTAAAAGGCTCTCTGGCAAGTCCCCGCTGGTGGAGATCCCCGTAAAGAAGCATTACGCCCCCAACGTCTTTGTCTCCGTCCTCGTCGTCCGGGGCCGCGTCGGTAACGCGCAACCGACGGCGACCTTCGACCCGGGGAAACCGACCTATAAGCTCGGCGTGGCCGAAATCCTTGTGGGCAGCCAGGCCCATCGGCTCGATGTCCAGGTTGTTCCGGAGCAGACCATTTACAAGGTTCGCGACGCAATGATCGTCCG
>DMAT01000390.1 GCA_003451635.1 Syntrophus sp. (in: bacteria)
CCGCCTGTCCGAGGAGATTAAAACCCTCAAGACAAAAATCGACGACGAGGAAGCGGCCCGCCTGCTGAAAGCCGCAGAGGAAACAGCCGATACGGACCTCGTAACCTTCGCCACCACCAGGCGGCGGAAAATGCTTGACGAAATCGACGCCCTCGATCCGGATGCCCCGGACTATCGTGACCAGGTTGCGAATGTCCAGGCCCAGGCCGACAGAGACATCGTCAAAAAGTCTCAAACCGTCGTCGCGGCGCCCCCGGCCCCCGCATCCGCTTCCGCAGCATCGCCCCCAGCGGGAGGAGATGCTACCGCGGCTTCCCCTACCATCCCGGTCGATACGGAGAAGGTCATTTCCTACGTGAAAGAGAAGATCTCCGCTCCCGATATCGGCCTGGACAAAGATGACGAGTTCTTCTGGCTCATGACGCAGCAAGCGCCCGACAAAGACCAAACAGGCAACGCCCTCCCCCTGGATGAGCAGATCCGGTGGGCCGCAGACCAAACCATTAACTACCGCTCCCGTATTCTCGGCCATGATCGTACCCGGCAGCTCGACGATGCCGCCCGGACCGCCGAAGGAAATCGGAAACGTGACATGCCCCTCGGCCGTCACGCAACCGATAACCCTCCGGCAAAGGAAGCCGACAACAAACCCGTCAGCCTCGCCGACGCCGTAGACTCGGCCAAGAACATGCGGAGACTTTGACACTAAGGAGGAACCCCCGACATGGGACAGACATACACCTGGACATATGACGCCACCACGGGCGTCTACAAGAGCAACGCCCTTTCCGGCGAACTCTTGAAACTCGCCGCCCTGAAGTTAAAGATTGTTCCTTTCACCAGGAAAATCACCAATTTCTCAAAGGGCATGGGAGAAAGTATCACCATGCCGTACTATAAGGCCGCCACGGAGCCGACATCGGCGCAACTCGAAGAGCAGACCCGCATCCCCATCGACCAGCTCCTCATGGGCGTCTACACGATTACAATTAAGGAATGGGGCCGTGGTGTAGAGTTCACCTCTTTCGCCCAGGATCTCTCCAGATTGGATCCGGAACAGGGTGCTCAGAAGGTTCTGAAAGACCAGATGAATCTCTGCATGGACAGCGCCGCCGCCGAAGCCTTTACCGGGTCGTCCGCCAAGATCTGTTTTATCCAGACCTCGCTCACCGGTGGCACCTGGGATACGGACGGCACCCCGTCCACCGCCGCCACGGTTAACCTGACCAAGGATCACCTGGGATGCATACGCGACTACCTGGCCAATACGATCCACTGCCCGTTCTACGACAGTGAATGGTACATCGGCCTTTTCGCCACCAAGGCCCTGCGCGGCTTGAAGAATGACCGGGTCATCCGTGAGTTCAACAAGTACCTCCAGAAGGGCGACATTCTGTACCGGAGCGAGGTTGGTGAGTGCGAACAGATCCGTCTCGTCGAAATCAACCATGAAAACGCCCTGTCCGACAGCGTCGGCACGGGCTCCGTCCTGGGTGAGGGTGTCGTTTTCGGAGAGGATGCCGTGGGCCGGATCGAGGTCGATTTCCCGCACCTGCGCGCCGATCCTAACTATAAATCCGATTTTGGCCGGAAAAAGGCCGTTGTCTGGTACGGCACCGTGGCCTTTGCCCCAATGTTCCAGAGTGCCACGGACCGCGAAGCCCGGATCATTAAGGTCGGAAGCGCGTAAACGCCCCGGCGATTCCATGCCTAAAAAAGCATGGTTCATTAACCCTTACCACCTCCCCGGTAATCCGGGGAGGATCTGATTGAAGGAGGAAAACACCATGTTAAGTTCCGATCTTCCCATTGCACTTCCGTGCAACTATCTTGTCGACTACGACGACGTACTCGGCATCGATCTCGATCAAGCAGCCGGGGATGTCGCTGTATTCGTTGTTCCGTTCAAGTGCGAGGTTGTCCTGCCGATGCTCGCCATTTCGGAAACTTGCGCCGGCACCACTCCCGGCCAGGTCGATTTTGACCGCAGGCCAACGATCGCTTCGGATACCAACCGCGGCGCCGCCGATATCGCCCATTTTGCCATGGGAACCACCGCCGCCGGCAAAGTGCTCTACGATAAAGTCGGCGTAGGCACCATTCTTTACCCGGGAGAAGAGGTGGTTGTTCAAATCGCGGTGCAGCCCGTAACCGGCCCCGCCGGCCATTTCCGTCCCATTCTCCTTGTCAAGTATTGCCCGGAAACGCTGGCCAACCTGCCCGACATGGTCGAAACGGCATAACCTAAACCACCGCCATGGACGGTAGAAACTGTCCATGGCGGCCACAAAAAGCGAAAGGAGGACGAATTCATGTCCGCAGCATTAGCAGCCGCAAACGTGACCGTGACTGTCAACCCGGGTGACCGGGATCTGGGCGGTGGCGGCGCGTCCAAGAATTTCACGATGGCGTCTCTGGCCTTCGGAGACGGCGCCTTGACCTATCCGGCCAACGGCGTCCCGCTTCCGGCCATCGGCGCCTTCGGTTTTCACAAGGCCATCCATATGGGCATTGTCGTATCCGATCCGGATAAAGGCTTTGTCTATAAGTACGACAAAACCAATCACAGCATCCGGATCTATACCCAGGGAGCCGTCACGGGCGCTACCGCTGCCGCCAGCAACGAAAACGGCGCCCTGGCCTTGAACTCCGCCGCGGCCGAGGGGGCGGTACGCCTGCCCCATACAGCGCCCTCAACAATCTACGACCTGGGGCCGATGATCGAGCTTCCTGCGACCGTCGCCCCGGCGGCCACATCCCTCCAGATGTTGCTGATTGGAGAATAAGCCACCCGGTGCACGGCAACAATCACATAGGGGGACAGTTTTTGAACTGTCCCCCTATCAACCCCACGACGAAAGGAAAAGATCATGCAGGAATTGAAAGTGAAAAAGGGCGACGGCAGTTACGATACCGTCAAGATCCATCGCAGTTTTCAGGACATATCCGGCAAGCACATCTTCCACCACGCTAACGGCACCTTCGGATACAAGGACGGCTCCCCCGTCCAGAATCGCGGCGAATTGGATGTCATCCCCGAGCCACATCGCCGGGTAGCTTTAGCCTGGTGGAAGCGCGTGGGAGAAAAGATGTCCAGCGAGTATTACGGTGCAATCGCGGATACTCAACGCGAAAAGGCCGGAGATTTTCAGGAGGAATTGGCCGCCGTTGAGGCGAACACTATGCTCGACAGCATCCTCTATACCCGCCGCCCGTTTACCAAGGGCGGTAAGATGGGCGCCGTCTCCGATCCCAAACCCTGGATGGAATTCGGATTCAACAAGCGCCCCGATTGGTGGGGTCAGGCCCGGCAGATCGACTTCCTCGATTTCCGGTACGCAATGCAAGACCAGATAGACCAGAATTCCGACCCGAGCGCCTCCGATAAGGAAGGCTCCGAGCCGAAGGAATAAGGCGGTATCCATGTCCGGCCCTATCGTCGATGATCCGATCCGTATTTGCGGAGCCTGCCGGGCGATCTTCCTGGAAGATCCGCAGATGTACCTGGAACCCGATCTATGCCCCCACTGCGGACAATCCATCGACGCCGCGGCCAAGGATTCGGGAGATCACGCCGAATTCGATCAAGGTCCGGGCTCCGTACCTTCTGTTGACGATTTCCGTGCCGGAGAGTCCGGCGCCGGTGATGCGCTCGGAGAAACCCCGTAACGGAGGAGGATGCTATGACAACCGTTAACCAATTCAATGACGCCGATCCGCTCCACGGGATTCTCCGCGGCACTATCGCCACAGCGGCCTACCTGAACGCGCTGGGCTTGCCCCCAACGATCCTGACCCCGCTCCGAACCATCACGGCCAGCGGCGTAGTCCAAAGCGACACGGACTATATCCTCCTTGTCGACGCCACGGCCGGAGATATTGTCCTGCAATTGCCTACGGTGACACTCATGGCCCTCCGAAGGGAGTTCTGGTTCAAACGCGTCGATGCCACGGACCACACCGTTTCCCTGGTACCCTCAGGCAGCGAAACGATCGACGGCCAGGCCGGCGCCCTCCTTAGCACACAAAACGAGACATTGCGCCTGATCAATACGGGCCTGGAATTATCAACCCTCGGTGTGACGCCCCAGGCATCCGCATATTCCCGC
>DMAT01000279.1 GCA_003451635.1 Syntrophus sp. (in: bacteria)
CCGCCGCCGCGTTCCCGACATTTCGGAGCACCTTGCCAATCAAGTTGTTAATTTCATTCAGGATGTTCGCAAACTGGACCTGAAAAAGGTCCCCTCCATCAGCGAAACCATCGACTGGGCGCGGGTCCTCATGATCCTCCATGCCGAAACCCTGGATCCCGCCCTCGTCCGGGATACCCTGAATATTTTTATCAAGTTTGAAGACGATGTCGGCGTCGTGGCGGAGAAGGTTCACCAGCTTACGGCGATGGCGGTAAAGTAAAGCGTTGATGAATTAAACAGCAATCTCTGGATGCAGATGGCTCTAAGAGGTAGAAATGGAAAGGGTTCTTGAAGATTTTGTCACCGCTGCCCGCACTGCCGGTGTCCGCATTTCCATTTCGGAGACCCTTGACGCCGTCCGGGTTGTTAAGATTGTCGGTTACCGGGACCGCGCCCTCCTGAAAGATGCCCTTGCCGTCTCCCTGGCCAAAACGGCGGGAGAAAAGACTATTCTTGAGGACTGTTTCGAACGGTTCTTTGCCTTCCGCCTTTTTGCCGCCGCTCCCGACCGGGCCTGTAAAGATGCGGCCATGCCAAGCCTCGTGCAAACGGAATCGTCCCTGGTTCGCCTGCTCATGGAGGAGGATCGGGCCGGCCTCATTGGCGCCATGACCGAGGCGGCGCGCCTGGAAAACATCTCACAAATCAGATACTTTACCCAGCGCAGCCTTTTCGCCCTGCGGATCCTCGGCCGGATGGGGGCGGGCGGGCTCGACGGCCAGATTCAGGACCTGGGCCGGATCGATACCCCGGCTGCGGCTGCGGAGAAGGCCCGTCTCGAGAGCGCGAAGGCCTATCTTGTTGACAATGTAAGAAATTATGTACAGAGCCAGTACGATCTCTTTGCCCGCAACGAAGGGGAAAGACGTCTGGAGAGCGAACTGCGCCTTGTGAAACTGTCCAATTTGGAACAGCGTTACTTCGCCCGTATCCACAATATTATCCAGCGGATGGTCAAGCGTCTCAACGATCTTCACTCCCGCCGCCGCAAAGCGGCAAGAAGAGGGGTTCTGGATTTCAAGAGAACCCTGAGAGAAAACATCTCCTATCAGGGGATGCTGTTTGCGCCCTCCTGGAAGAGGAAAAAAATCGAGCGCCCCCAGATTGTCGTCATTTGTGATATCAGCCGCTCCGTCCTGCGGACGGTGCGCTTTCTCCTCCTCTTCCTCTATGGTCTCAACCAGGAGATCGCCAAGATCCGGACCTTTGTCTTCTGTACGAATCTCGTCGAGGTCAGCGACATCCTTGGAAACAGCCCTGTGGATGAGGCTTTGGCCCGGATACAGGGAGGGACGGATATCCCCCTGATTATGGGGCGGACGGATTACGAGCGTTCTTTCGGTGATTTTCGCCGGGATCATCTAGCTGCAGTGACGCGCAAGACGACCGTCCTCATTCTCGGCGACGCCCGGAATAACTACAATGATCCCCATCCGGAGAATCTTAGGGCTATATACGAGCGTTGCAAGCGCCTCATCTGGCTCAATCCCGAAGTGCCGGCCTTCTGGGGATCAGGGGATTCGGAAATCGGTCATTATAAACCTTATTACACTATGATCAAGGAGTGTAACACCCTGGAGCACATTGAGCGATTGATAAGCGCCCTGGTCAGGCGTTAATCTGTAAGCCACTGGCGCAGCCAGGCAAGAACCGTATCGTGCCATTGGAGAACATTCCGGGGTTTGAGGATCCAGTGGCCTTCGTCGGGAAAAATCAGGAGCTCCGAAGGAACGCCCTGGCGCTGAAGGGCGCTGAAGAGGGCGAGACTCTGGGTGTAGGAGACCCGATAATCCTTCTGGCCGTGAATGATCAGGGTCGGTGTATGCCAGTTCTTGATATAATCAAATGGGTTATGCCGTTTGGGGTCGCCGAATTCCCACTCGGGAAACCAAAGGGTATCCATTTCGTATTGGGCCATGGGCTTGTCGAAAAGACCGGCGTGACTGACGAGACAGCGGAAACGGTCCGTCTGTCCACCGATCCAGTTGATCATGTAGCCGCCATAAGAGGGACCCAGGGCGGCCATCCTCTTTTCGTCGAGAAAGGGATATTCCTTCAGCACAAAACCAAGCCCCGTCATGAGATCTTCATAGGGCGCCCCTCCCCAGTCTCCCCGGATGGCATCGGTGAACGTCTGTCCATAGCCCGTTGAACCGTGAAAATCGATCTGCACGACGGCATAGCCGGCCCCGGCGTAAATCTGGGGGTTCCATCGGTAATGAAACTCATTGAGGTTGGATGTCTCCGGCCCGCCATGAATTATCAAGGCGACGGGATACTTCCGGGAGGGATCGAAATCAACGGGATAAACGATCCGTCCATATACGGTATCCCCGTGGGCGCCCGGGAAGGTAAAGGCCCCGACCCTACCAAAGCGGATTTTTGCCACTCCGTCATCGTTCCATTTGGTGACCCGCCGGGAATCTTCATTATTGATTCCGAGCAGATAAAGCTCCGTAGGCTGATTGAGGGAATTCCAGGCAAAGAGGATACGACCGTCCGGCAGGGGCTGGGGGGCAAGGGTATTACCCGTCTTCATGATTACCCGGCTCTTGCCTGTCATCACGTCCATGGCAAAAAGGGCATGTTGCCCCAGGTGGTCGGCGGTGCAATAAAGGGTCTTGCCATCCTGAGACCAGACGATAAAGTCGGGGGAACGATCGCCGTTTGGACCGTCGTCGATCCGTAGATCAAGAGCGCGTTCCTCTCCCGAAGCTATATCCCGCAGACGAATCCGGTAGCGGTCCGCTTCGTGACCCGGTTGGCCCATGGCGAGATAGGCGAGGGTCTTGCCGTCGGGGGAGAAACGGGGCTGCGTATCCGTAGCGGGGTTTTCCGTAATCCTTAGCGGCTTCGTTTCTGTCTGCAGGGAAACCATGAAAAGGTCGCTGTTTGTTGACCACGCCTCTTTTCGGCCTTCATCCTTGGCCGCAAAAACCAGGGTCCCGCCGTCGGGAGAAAGGGAGAATTCCTCTGCTCCCCCAGCCGGTTTTGACGGACAATCAGCGTCCATGGCAGCCATGACGTCCCGGGCCGGACCGCCGGGAAGGGGAAAAACAAACAGATGGCTACGGGTGCCATCATTCCAGGTATTCCAGTTGCGGACCATGAGGCGGTCGAAGACCATTCCCGACCCGGTCTGATTTGCCTTTTCCGCCATAATCTTTTTCGTTTCCTCCGGTGTCCTGCCGGGAAGGACGGCCAGGGACAGGATCAGAAAGCGCCCGTCCGGGGAAACTTCAAAAGCCCCCACATCAAGATGCAAATCCGTGACAGCGACCGGTTTTTTTTCGGGCGGCGAGGCCTTCCAGACCTGCTGGGAACCGGAGCGGGTGGAAAGGAAATAAATGGTTTTGCCGTCGGGGGACCAGCGGGGATTCGTATCGTCGGCTTCGGCTAAGGGGTTGATGGCGAAAGAAGACTTCTTCTGAATATCAGTAATTTGGATAGAAGTATGGCCTCGATTGGCGGTGAGATCGGACCGCCAGACCGTGAAGGCGACCCGGCGCCCGTCGGGGGAAGCCTGGGGATCGGCGATCCGTTCCATGGCCAACATGTCCCGAACGGAAAAGGGATGGTTCGTGGCTGAGACGACGGTTGAATTAAAGAGGCTGCCCGTCATGGTGTAAATGAAAAAGCTGGCAAAAATATAATAAGCTCGTCTGACCATATTTGACAATTCCCTGAATCGATCCTTGAGTTGGTTCCCGATTTCAATCCTTCCATTGGTCCGCAATATAGCACGACGGCTTTATTTTCACAATGATGACGGTGAGAAGAAAGCTTTGACTTTTACGTGAAAGTTTAATATATTCATAGGGCTTATTAGATCCTATACCCCTATCGTTTTTTTTAGCGGTGATATTTTGTCAAGCATCTACCCAGTGGGTTCTTTGGGGAGGCGGCAAGGATAATAGTATGACGCAATCCGAGGAAAACCATCCCCTTCCTGACCAGCTCCTTCCCTTGACGGAATCCCTTTTCCACAGCGTTGTTGATCACATGCTTGACGCCCTGCTGATCCTCGACTGGAACGGCACCATCCTCTTTGCCAACCAATCAGCAGCCGAACTTGTGCAATTGGAGACGCCGGAAGCCGGGATTGGCCGTAACGCCGCAGAGTTTATCCATCCCGATTACCTTGAGGCCGTAATCATCGATCTGATGAATGTCCAGGAAGGGGGCGGTGGCTATCTAAACCGGTACAAGCTAATCACGACGGGGGGAAGGGAGCGCTGGGTTGAGGGTCTGGGTACGCGGATTCCCTTTGGTGATGGCACTGCCAATCTGGTGACGATCAGGGACATAACTTCCCCAAAACAGGTCGAAGACGAACTGGTAGAGAGCCGGGAACGGATGAAGTCCGTCATCGATACTATCGTGGAAGGCGTTGTGGCCATTGATGAAAACGGCATTGTTGACCTCTTTAATCCCGCAGCGGAGCGCATCTTCGGTTATGGGGCATCAGAAATCGTCGGACAGAATGTCAACATGCTCATGCCCGATCCCTACCGTACGGAGCACGATGACCATCTCCGGCGTTATTTGAAAGCAGGCTTACGGCGAGTTATCGGTTTAGGCCGGGAAGTCTCGGGACAGCGTAAAGATGGTAATATCATTCCTATCTACCTTTCCGTCGGCGAAATATTCTTGCCTAAGGGAAGGCGTTTTGTCGGTGTTATCAGGGATATCAGCGAGATCAAGAGGGCCGAGAGGGAGCGCAAATATGCGGAAGAGGAACTGCAGAAGCTCTCCCAGGCTGTCGAGCAGAGCCCGGTCGCCGTAATCATTGCCAAGCCGGACGGCGCTATAGATTATGTTAATCCTCGCTTCACGGAGATAACGGGATATACGGCCGCAGAGGTTCGGGGTCAGAATCCCCGGATCCTGAAATCGGACCGCATGCCCCCTGAGGACTACCGGTTTCTGTGGAATTCGATTACCTCGGGCAGGGTATGGCATGGCATCTTCTATAACAGGAAGAAAACCGGGGAGTTCTATTGGGCGTCGGCTTCCATCTCTCCGATTCGGAACGCAGAGGGCGATATCACCTACTTTGTCGGAATGCAGGAGGATATTACCTCCTTAAAGATGACGGAGCTGGCCTTGCAGGAGGCAAAAGAGGCCGCTGAAGCGGCGAATGTGGCGAAGAGTGAATTTTTGGCCAGCATGAGTCATGAGATCCGGACCCCTATGAATGCCATTATCGGGATGGCGGAGCTCATGGCCGAGACGCCCCTGAATCCGGAGCAGCAGCAGTACCTGCAACTCTTCAGGTCCGCCGGGGAGAACCTCCTCAGTTTGATTAATGATATTCTTGACCTGTCCAAGGTGGAGTCGGGTCGGCTGACGCTGGATACGTCGCCGTTTCTTCTTGACGATGTTACGGATAAAGCCTGTGATGTCATGGCTATGCGAGCCCATCAGAAAAATATCGGACTTGCCGGCCGGATCTCCACCGAGGTCTGTAAAAATCTGGTGGGAGACGCTGCCCGCCTCCAGCAGATCCTGCTCAACCTGCTCGGGAACGCCATCAAGTTTACCGAAGTCGGGGAAGTGATCCTGGAGGTGGCGCCGGAGATGGAAATTCCGGTTCAACCGGGGGGGGATGAGGAGTGCCTCCTCCATTTTACCATCATGGATACGGGGATCGGTATTCCCCAGGAAAAAATGGACCGAATTTTTGAACGTTTCACCCAGGCCGACTCTTCCACGACCAGACGCTATGGGGGAACGGGATTGGGGTTGACCATTTCCAGGCAGTTGTCGGAACTCATGGGTGGCAAGATCTGGGTGGAGAGCACCGTCGGCAAAGGGAGTGTTTTTCACTTTACCGCCCGGTTTAAAAAACAGGGGCCCCCGGAAGGACCCGGGGTCACGAAAATGGCCATGGATATGGGGATGGTTCCGGTCGCCCCTGCAAAGGATCCCGACCCGACGGCGCTTAAGGATCAGCGCCCCTTGCGTATTCTCCTTGTTGAAGACTCGGAAGACAACCGCTTCCTGATGATTGCCTATTTCAAGCACACTGCCTATCATGTGGATATTGCCGAAAACGGAGAGATCGCCGTGGAGAGGTTCAAGGCCGGCGCCTATGACCTGGTCCTGATGGACATGCAGATGCCGG
>DMAT01000002.1 GCA_003451635.1 Syntrophus sp. (in: bacteria)
CAAGGGAGCACGCCGCCATCTGTCCCATGTTTCTCGGCGTGAAGGTGGTCATCGCCAAGACATTTGAACGCATTCATGCGGCAAACCTTATTAACTTCGGCATTCTACCCCTTGTCTTTCAAAACGAAGCAGATTATGAAAGGATTAATTCCGGGGATATTCTCCGGATTCCGGGGATCAGGGATGCCCTGCAAAGGCGCTCCCCGCTGCAAGTAAGCAATGTCACCGCAGGAGGCGACATTGCCGTTGTTTATGAATTGACGGACCGGCAACAAAAGCTGATTCTTGCCGGCGGCGCGTTGAACGCCCAATAAGAAAAAAAATCAATGATGGAGCCGAAAATATGAACACGAATAAAAAGATCCTCGTTAAAACTCCCCTGGTGGAACTGGACGGCGACGAAATGACCCGGATCATGTGGCAGTTCGTCAAAGACCGGCTGATTCTGCCGTATCTTGATATCACCCTTGATTATTACGACCTCCATGTAAAGCACCGCGATGAAACGAATGATCAGGTCACGATTGACTCGGCCAAGGCCATCATGAAACATGGCGTGGGGGTAAAGTGCGCCACCATCACCCCCACGGAAGACCGGGTCCGGGAATACGATCTGAAGGAACAGTGGAAGAGCCCCAATGGGACCATCCGGGCCATGCTGGACGGGACGGTTTTTCGGGCCCCCATTCTGGCCAATAACATCAAACCCTTTGTCTCCGCCTGGAAACGGCCGATAATCATCGGCAGGCACGCCTACGGAGACGTCTACAGCAACGCGGAGTTGAGAATTCCCGGGGCCGGCAAGGCCGAGATCATCTTTACCCCCGCCGGCGGGGGAGAGGTCCTCAGGAACACGATCCATGATTTCTCCGGACCGGGGATCATTCAGGGCATTCATAACACCGACGCCTCCATCGCCAGCTTTGCCAAGGCCTGCTTCACCTATGCCCTCGACCAGAAGGTGGATCTCTGGTTCAGCACCAAGGACACCATTTCCAAGACCTACGACGCCGGTTTCCGGGCGATATTCGACGGGGAATATGAGGCGAACTGGAAAAAGGCCTTTACCGACGCCGGGATAGAATATTTCTTCACCCTTATCGATGATGCCGTCGCCCGCATCGTCCGCTCTGAAGGCGGCCTCTTGTGGGCCCTGAAGAATTACGACGGCGACGTCATGTCGGACATGATCGCCTCCGCCAACGGCTCCCTGGCCATGATGACCTCCGTTCTCGTCTCCCCTCAAGGCTACTTCGAATACGAGGCCGCCCACGGCACGGTCCAGAAGCACTACTACAAACATCTTCAGGGTGAGGAAACGTCGACTAATTCCATGGCCCTTATCTTTGCCTGGACGGGGGGGCTCCGCAAACGGGGGGAACTCGACCATGCACCCGAAGTAATGGCCTTCGCCGACCAGGTTGAAAAGGCGGCTATCGAAACGGTGGAAGCGGGCATTATGACGGGCGACCTGCTCGCCGTTGCGGAGAAGAGTCCGACCAATAGAAAAGTCAGCACCAAGGCCTTTATCGACGCGATCGGGGAAAGACTGCAAAAGAAAATGGCGTGAAAAAGCAAGTCAATATCAGAGACCTGACCTTCGAGGAGATCGAGACCTTCATCGCCCATTTAGGGAAGGAAAAGTATCGCGCCCGCCAGATCATGAAGTGGATTTATCAATCCGGCGTCGATACCTTTGAGGAAATGACCACCCTGTCCAGGGATTTGCGGCTTCATCTTTCAGAAGTGGCCTGCCTGACCAGCCCGGAGATCGTCAAGATCGAGGCCTCGGCAGACGGCACAAAAAAGGTCCTCCTCCGGCTCCAGGATGGGCTCCATATCGAAAGTGTGCTGATCCCCGGGAAGAATCACTGGACGGCCTGCCTCTCCACCCAGGCGGGTTGCGCCATGGGATGCCGTTTCTGTTTTACCGGCGCCTCGGGACTGAAGCGCAACCTCCTGCCTTCGGAGATCGCCGGCCAGTTGACGACCCTCAAGTACCAGACTCCGGAAGGTCACAACGTTAAAAATATTGTCCTTATGGGAATGGGCGAGCCCCTGGCGAACTACGACAATACCCTGAAGGCCGTCCGCATCATGACCTCCGATGCGGGCTTGGGATTATCCCATCGGAAGGTTACGATCTCCACCTGCGGCCTGGCGCCAAAGATCGTTCAACTCGGCAAAGACATCTGCGTCAACTTGGCTATTTCCCTAAATGCCCCGGATAATAAGCGGAGAAATGAGCTGATGCCCGTCAACAAGCGCTACCCCCTGGAAGACCTGATGAAGGCCTGCCGGGACTATCCCATGCCGGGCCGCCGGAGGCTCACCTTTGAATACATCCTGATGGCCGGCGTTAACGACAGCCCCCAGGATGCGGAAAAGGTCGCCCGCCTCCTGAAGAGCCTACATTGCAAGCTGAACCTGATCCTTTTCAACGAATTCCCCGGATCAGAATTCAAGACTCCAACCCCGGAGGCGGTGGCATCCTTCCAGCAGGTGCTCCTGAACCACAACTATACGACCATCATCCGTGCCAGCCGCGGCAGCGACATCCTCGCCGCCTGCGGCCAGTTGTCCGGACAATCCTGCTGATTTCCGGGTGATTGACCAACCCGATGCTCACCTTCCATCGTCACCGATGCTGCACCCCATATTCTGCGGCCTAAATCCTCTTGACACACAAAATCCTTCTTCATATACTCCCAACACGAAAAAGGAAATTATTATCAAACAAATCAAATCACGCACCACAAACTTAGCATGATCCAGTCACCAAAGACGCATGAATAATAATCGGAGACCGTCCCCGATTATTTACGAATATTTATGAAAGTATTACGTTGGGATAATGAAAGGGATTAACAGAATGAAGATCAATAGATTCAGTCTAATTTTAGCGGGCTTTTTAGTGTTTATTCTATGCGGTAGCAGCAGCGCCGGGGGTAGAATTGGGACGCTGTTAACTTATTAACTTTGCTCTTGACATCACTGAAAAATCAATCTATTTAAGCATCATGCCAAGAGGATCGCGTATAGACATCGCGGGTGCCGTTCACCACATCATGGTTCGGGGCATTGAACGCAGGAAGATTTTCGACAGCAATGTCGATCGAGATCATTTCCTCCATCGGTTGAGTGAAATCCTTCAGAATACCGGGACCACTTGTTTTGCCTGGTCATTGATGCCCAATCATTTCCACCTGCTTCTTCGCACGGGTAACATCCCGATCTCTACTGTGATGAGGCGGCTGTTGACCGGATATGCCATCTGGTTTAACCGGGGCAGAAACAGACACGGCCACTTGTTTCAGAATCGCTTCAAGTCCATTTTATGCCAGGAAGATGCCTATCTTCTGGAACTGGTGCGCTATATTCACCTCAATCCGCTGCGTGCCGGATTGGTTTGTGGTTTGGACGGACTGGATAAGTATCCGTATTCCGGCCACAGCACCCTGATGGACAGGTTGAAAAACCCTTGGCAGGAAACGGAAGAGATCCTGGGCCTGTTTGGAAGCGACGGGGATTCAGCGCGTCGCGCCTATCGTATGTTTGTCGAGCAAGGAATCGATCATGGCAGAAGGCATGACTTGGCGGGCGGGGGATTGATACGAAGCGCAGGCGGCTGGGAGGGATTAAAGCTTAAGAGGGAGGAAGGGAATTACCAGCGAAGCGACGAGCGGATATTGGGCGACGGTGACTTTGTCAGCCAGGTTTTATCACGGTCGGAAGAGACGCTGGAGAAACGCCAAGCGCTTCGTGCCATCGGCATGGACTTGGATAAAACCGCATCGCGTGTGTCGGAATTGATGGGGATAAAGGCTGAAGATATTTGGGCTGTGGGCAAACAGCAGCATATCGTAAATGCCAGAAGCCTGTTTTGCTTTTGGGCGGTCCGGGAATTGGGGTACACGATGGCCAGTCTGGGGCAAAAGCTTAGCTTATCCATCCCGGCCATCAGCAAATCCGTTGTCCGGGGCAAGCAGATTGCCGAGTCGAAGAGTCTTAGTTTGATCGGAAGTTAATAAGTTAACTGCGTCCCCTGCTCCACTGTCGTCCGTTCAATAGTGGTATCTTGCCTGAAGAAAGTCGATCCGGTCATCGGAGACCAGGTAAACGATGCGGTGCTCTTGGGTCAAACGGCGGGACCATACATTGGGGGCAAAGTATTTCAGCGGTTCCGGTTTGCCGATGCCGGTAAAGGGTTCGCTCAGAACAGCCTCTACGATGCTCAATGCCCGCAGGGCAACTTTGCGGTCCGTTTCCACCCAGTAGCGCAGGTCCTCCCGGAACTCCGGCTGGAAAACGGCTGCCCGCCTGGAAGTTTGTACGATTCCCTTTTTACGCCTTCTCTCCAAGGCCCATGTCCTCTTTCAGGAATTCGATATGCTGCGGTTTTTCCGTCCGCGCCTGGGCGCGGGTCAGTGCCTGAAGCAGGCGCTGGGCATTCTTCGGCGACCGGAGCAGATGGGCCGTCTCCGTCAGACTGGCCAGTTCATCCGCCGCCACTAAGGCAATATCCTCGCCCCGGCGACGCCGGACAATGACGATCTCGCGATTGTCTGTCACTTCATCAAATAATTTTGAAAGGTTGGCCCGGGCCTGGGTGTAGGTTGTCTGAATGGACATCACCGTTTCCTCCTTGATTTATGTACAGGCATACCGTACATGTTCTGCCTCCCTCCGTCAAGTCCTTTGAGGAGACAGAAAAAACAACTCTGTCCCTTTTTCATTTTTCACTATGCTATGCAGATGTCAATTACTTTTACATGATGCATAGAACGCCCACGGCACGGTCCAGAAACGATGTCTAAAAGTGGGTATAACCAAACATAAAAAAATCCCCCATCCTCCCTTGTCAAAGGGTGGTTAGGGGGATTCATTTAAAAACTAACGAGAGCTGCGTTACAATCTAAAATCTCCTTCTGCCACCACCGCCGCCGGCGCCGCCGCCACCGCCGGGTCCACGCTTCTTAAAACCGCCGCCACCGCCACGCCCGCCTTCTTCCCGGGGACGCGCTTCGTTGACATTCAGAGCCCGACCGTTTATTTCCTTGCCATTAAGCCCGCTGATGGCTGCCAGACCCTCAGCCTGTTCAGGCATTTCAACAAACCCGAATCCCTTGGACTGATTGCTGAACTGATCCCTGATAATATTAACCGATGCGACTTTTCCGAACCCCTCAAAAGCCTTCTGCAAATCTTCCTCGCTGATGGTGTAAGCCAAATTCCCTACGTAAATATTCATTACATCCTCCTTTTATAAGGTCAAATACCGTTCCCCTTTAACCGTTCCCCTTAAAAAATGACAAATCCCTCTGCAACGACCTATGGATGGTAAATTGGCGCTACGAATCTCATCATCATTGACTATTCCGTCGGCCCCGCCGGTTCCGCCGTCGGTCCCACCGGTTCCGCATCCCCATCAGCAGGCGCCACAAGCTGAATCTCTTCCCCCTCCTGCTCATCCTGCTTCTTCTTGCCCTGCCGACGCGCCATTTTTTCCTGGGCGTCCTGCCGGCGTTTTATCTCCTTTTGCCGCTTGAAAAATGTGTTCTGATTTCGTTTCGCCATAGTCCTCCTTATCCGATCTTTTTCAAAGCCGCTTCCTGAGCTTTATCAAGATCTGAGGTCCAAATAAAAAACCCCAGACGCCTTTCCTCTGGCTCTGGGATGACAATATTAAACCAAAACCGACTCAGAAGTAGGGTCAATATCTCTTTATTGATGGTCTTTGTCAAGATATTTTTCCTCAATTACATCGGGCACTCCATCGTGTCAACAGATCGCCTTCATTGCCCTTTGAAGCTGGGAGCGCGCTTCTCTAAAAAGGCGTTTACCCCCTCCCGATGATCTTCCGTTCCCAGACAGAACAACTGGATACCCGTCTCCAACTCGATGCCCGCCTGGAGATCAAGTTTGTCGCTCTGGTTGAGGACCTTCTTCATGAGGCCGATGGCAAGGGGGGCGTAGCAAGCCAATTGTTCAGCGAAGCTCCGGGTCTCTTCCCATAATTTCTCGTCTTCGACAACCCGGTTGACGAGACCGATTTGAAATGCCCTGTCGGCGTTGATGATATCGCCGGTAAACATGAGTTCCTTGGCCCGGTGCAGACCGATGGTCCGGGGCAGAAAATAGGTGGCGCTGCCATCGGGAATCAGGCCGATCCGGACAAAGCTCTGGGAAAAGCGGGCGGCAGCGCCGCAAAAGATGAGATCACAGGACAAGGCCAGGCTAAAGCCGGCGCCGGCGGCGACGCCGTTCACCATGGCAATGACAGGTTTGGACATTTGGACAATGGCATTGACGATGCGGGC
>DMAT01000146.1 GCA_003451635.1 Syntrophus sp. (in: bacteria)
TAGCCGAAGAGGCGATGATGTCGGCCCCATAGGCCAGGGGCTGCACTATTCCCACGCCGCACGTATTATCCACGATGAAGGGGACCCCGGCGTCACGGGCAATTGCGGCGATGGCCTCAAAATCCGGGACGTCCAGCTTGGGATTCCCAATGGTTTCAGCAAAGATGGCCCTGGTTTTATCCGTAATGGCCTGCCGGAACGCCTCCGGGGTCTGTGAATTTACGAATCTCACCGTCCGTCCCAACCGGGGGAGGGTATGATGGAAAAGCTGATAGGTCCCCCCGTAGAGATTGTCGGCGGCAACGATCTCGTCGCCCAACCGGGTGACGCCAAGAATGGCCATGGTGATCGCCGCCTGACCGGAAGCTACGGCCAAGGCTCCGCTGCCCCCCTCGATGGCCGCAATCCGGCGCTCGAAGACATCCGTCGTGGGATTCATGATCCGGGTATAGATGTTGCCGAATTGCTGAAGGGCAAAGAGGCTGGCCGCGTGGGCCGTATCCTTGAAGACATAAGACGTGGTCTGGTAAATGGGGACGGCCCGGGCGCCGGTAGTAGGATCGGGAGCTTCCTGGCCGGCGTGAACGACTAAGGTATCCAATCTTCTCTTTGACATGATTTCTTCTCTCCTTAAATACGCTTGAAAAAGAAAACCCACTAAATACGCCTTCATATCGGCTTAGTGGGCCTTTGCTCCGTCGCTGATCAGGGAAGGTCAGCTCATGCTCATCCTTCCCCGGTGGACGGACAATACGCCCCGGTGCAACAACACATTATCATAAGGATAATCCACATCTTTCTCTTTCCTTAACTCGAATCGTCATAAAGGACATGAGCTTTTTTTTGCCGCCCTCAGATAAACATGGCTGCGTCCGGCGTCTTGCTGCGCTGCCTCTCCATAAGATTCTCCAGGGTGATCCCCGAGAGGATCTCATCCACTTTATGGGATACCTCCCCCCATACCTCCCGGGAAATGCACCCTTCAACCCGATCACAAAGGGAAGGGTTTTCAACGCAATCGACAAAGCAGATCGGACCTTCCAGGACCTTGACGACATCCATCAGGTTAATGTCCCGGGGGGACCGGGAAAGATAATAGCCTCCCTTCGCCCCCCGGACGGTCGTGATTAATCCGGCCGATTTCAAAGGTGTCACGAGATGCCAAAGATACTTTTCCGAGATCCCCTGACGCTGAGCGATGTCTTTAAGAAAGATCGGCCCGGCCCCGTAATGGGCGGCCAGATCAAACATGAATCTAACCCCGTATCTACCTCTGGTTGACAATTTCATTTCTATACAATCTCTATCTGTTTAGTGGGAATTAAATCATTGAAAAGAAATTGTCAAGTTTTTTTCCGCCTGGCCGGCATTAATATCTCTTTTGATATTGCCTTCGCCGCCAGAGACGGTTTATGGGACCGCGCAGCAGGAGGTAGGGTATAACCGCCAGGGTAAAGGAGGTGATCAGGGCCTCGTCGGGATAAATCGTGGGAAGGGCGAGATGTTGATAAATGACGTCAATGATGACGGCCAGCAGGAAAACTCGCGAGACGGATTTCCACCCGTCATACAGCAATTCTCCCCGCTGCAGGGGATTTGCTATCAGTTCCCGCAGATATGGGGTGTGGCCCGCAATTGCATCCCTGCGCCCGTCCCGGAGGGCATAGATAACGGCCACGGCCGGTTGCAGATAGAGTCGGAACTCTAGCGGACCGGTCAAACGGCCCAGCAGATCCGTCCCGGTGCGGGCAAGGATATCTTCCATGGCAAAGGGGTGCTCTCCTCTCAAAAACCGCCGACGGTTTTCATTTTCACGCAAACATGAGGGATACCAATAGGAAAAACTTAAGTTCCGGTCAAGGATAATGTTCCTATCGATTATTCTTGACAAATTGTGCCCGATATTTAATGTCGGGAATAAGCAGGCAGGAGTATGAAATTCATATTGTAAATTCTTTGTCACATCGGCTAAAGGGAGATATCTCTCGGAGTAGATGTAAAGATAAAAAGAGTAGGAGGCTTGGAGATGCGTAAAAAAAGGAGCGGTTTATATCTACTCGGACTGATATTGGCCGTCGCAGGACTTCTGGGAGGCTGTGTCGCCACTATGTTCGTGGCCGCAGAAACGGTGGTGTACTTGAAGACCGACCGCCAGACGACGGCTACGGTGAATCTGGACGCCGATGCGGATAAGGTCTATCAGAAAGCGCTGAACATGATCAATAATAATAAGGAATTGCAAATCACGCGTCAAGCCGATGCCAGTCGTTACGTTGAATTTTCCGAGGTAGAGAAATCGGCCAGCTTGAGAATCATCCCCATTTCCGATCATGCCTGTCAGCTTACAATTACCTCGGCCAGCCCGGTCGTTAAACAGAGTACCACGAATATGGTATTGATGGCCGTAGAAAGGATGTGCAAGGAATTGAATATAACTTGCCGGGTCGTTGATGAGTGAAAGGGGGCTGCATCTTCCAGCGGGAAAGACGGACGGGGACTGTCGTGTTGAAAGCGGCCCCGCCCTGAGCACCTTCCTGCCGCACCAATTCGCCAAATCATCGCCACAAGAAAACATCCCCGGTCAAGAAACGCCAAATATTGGAACATGAACCCTGAATTTGCAGCTGTTATTACTTTCCCCGTTGCCTCATCCTTTTTCTTGACACACCCCAAGCCTTTCCCTATACTCGCCGCAAAAAAATGCAGTGAGGAAAGATGGCCCATCGCATTGAAATCGGCTTTAAGGAAGGGCTCCGGGACGCCCTCGGCGCAAAGATCAAACGGCGGATCAACGAACATCTCCATATCCCCATAGACGACGTAAAGACCGTTGAAGTGTACACAATCGACGGGTCTTTTTCTCTTGAAGAGCTGGCAAAAGTAGCCGCCGGTCCCCTTTCGGATGCCGTCATTCAACACTATGTCATTGACGCCGGCCTGGCGGATAACTTCGACTGGCTTATCGAGGTGGGTTTCCGGCCCGGCGTTACCGACAATGTGGGCAAGACGGCCCGGGAAGCCATGGAACTCATCCTCGGGAAATCGCCGGAGCGCCCCTTCAACGTCCACACCTCCCGTCAGTATCTCCTCCGGGGAACCCTGGGTCGTGAGGAAGCGGAGCGGATCGCCGCGAATCTCCTCGCCAACGACCTAATTGAGCGCTATGAAGTTATCCCTCGTCAGGATTGGGACACAGGCAAGGGGTTGGCCCCCTTTGTACCCCGGGTGACCGGGGCGGAACAAATCAGGACCGAAGAGATCGACCTGGATGTCAATGAAGAGGCGCTCTGGGCAATCAGCAACGAACGGGTCCTGGCCCTGACCCTGGAAGAGATGCAGATCCTCCGGGATTATCTTCGCGATCCCGCTGTCCGGGAGGAAAGAAAAAAGGTCGGCCTCGGCGCCATGATTACGGATGGAGAACTCGAATGTCTGGCCCAGACCTGGTCGGAA
>DMAT01000020.1 GCA_003451635.1 Syntrophus sp. (in: bacteria)
CCCCGTGCCGTGGCCGCGACCAGGAATACATCCGGATCAGCTCCTTTTGTCTCAGCGGCTATTACGGGAATCCAGGCATCCAGGGACATGTCTTCCCCGAGGGGACTCAGCAGCACGACCTCATCGGCCCCACCGGCAATATATATGTCGCCCTGATCACCCTGATCCGGGACAATCGCCGTCACCTTCACCCCGGTCTGCGAGGCTAGGCCCCTGGCGATCGTCAAGAGTTCCAGCGCCAGATCCTTTCTTTCCGCAAAAATCCATATTCCCGGCATCTTCGCCTCCTTAGCTGATGACGCCCTTCTTTTGCAGGGCCTCTACAAACCGGACAATCCCCTCCGGCGTCGCCGCAAATATTTCACCGTTCCGCTCCATTCGCATCGCCGTCATCCCCAGGGTCTGGAGGCGGGCGGCGCCGACGGCCGGCAGCTCTTCCTTCTTGATGGTGACGACAGGCTTCTTCGACGCCATCAGGGTATCCTTGACCCCCGGAATCCGGGGGGCATTGATCTCCGGCAAGACCGTCACCACGACCGGCAGGAGGGCATCCACTACCTCGACGCCTTCTTCGACCCGCCTTTCCGCCATGATGCGCCCGCCTTCCCCGATAGTAAGCTTCTGAACATAGGAAATACATGGTATTCCAAGATTTTCCGCCAGGCGGGGACCGACCTGCTGGGCATACTGGTCAGAGGAGCCCTCGCCGCAGATAATAAGATCGTAAGGAATGCGGGAGCGGACAATCTCCCCAAGGATAGCCGCCGTCTGGGAGGATTCAAGCTGGTTAAAAGTTGGATCACCGGCAAAAACGGCCTGATCCGCCCCTCGGGAAAGGGCGTCTTTCACACCTTTGGAGGCTTCGGGGGGACCCGCCGTCAGCACCGTGACACTGCCGCCGTGCAACCCCTTCAGGCGGGCAGCCTCCTCGATGGCATTGCGGTCGTAATCGCTGATTTTGTAATCTACGGCGGAAAAATCCAGGGCCCCCGAGGCACCCTTCCGGATATACGCTTCATCGATAACCCACTTGAAACAGGCAACGATATTTAGCATGACTTGTTCCTTCCTTTTACCGGAGGACGTTGCCGGAGATGACCATGCGCTGGGCTTCCGAAGTGCCTTCGTAGATCTCGGTGATCTTGGCATCCCGCATCAGCCGTTCGACCTTGGCGCCCTTGCAGTAACCGTAGCCACCGTGGATCTGGACGGCCTTGATGGTGTGGCGCATCGCCGCTTCGGAGGCAAAGAGTTTCGCCATGGCGGCCTCCTTGCTGAAGTTCAGTTTCTGGTCTTTCAGCCAGGCGGCGTGATAAGTAAGAAACCGGGCGGCGCTCAGTTCCGTCGCCATGTCGGCGATCATCCAGGAGATGGCCTGATTCTTCGAAATGGGATTTCCGAACTGGATACGCTCCTTGGAATAGCGGACTGATTCGTCCAGGGCCGCCTGGACAATGCCTATGGACTGGGCGGCAATCCCGACCCGGCCATGGTCAAACCCCGCCATAGCCATCACGAGGCCTGCCCCTTCCTTGCCGAGGAGATTGGCCTTCGGAACTCGGCAGTCCTTGAATACCATCTCCGAGGTCTGGGAAGAACGGAGTCCCATCTTCTGGAAATGCGTACCTGCCGACATCCCCGCTGTTCCTCTGGGAATGATAAAGCAGCTCAGGCCCTTTCTTCCGGCAGCCTTGTCCGTCCAGGCAAAGACCATGTAGGTATCCCCGGTGGGCCCGTTGGAGGTAAAGGTCTTCGTGCCGTTGAGAACATAAGCGTCGCCGTCGAGAACGGCCGTCGTCGTGGCCGCCATGACGTCGGTCCCCGCCCCCGGTTCGGTGAGGACAAAGGCCCCTAATTTTTCGCCCTTGGCCATCGGCAGCAGGTATTGCTGTTTCTGTTCCTCCGTCCCGTTCAAAAGAACGAGCATACAGGCGATCCCCACATGGATGGAGACCGTAAAACCAGTAGAGGCACAGGAGCGGGACAGTTCTTCAATGGCCAGGATATGGGTCAGATAATCTGATCCGGCCCCGCCGTACTCCGTGGGAATGGGTATCCCCATCCAGTCCCCCTCAGCCAGTTTCTTGAATACCTCGGCGGGATGACGGCTGTTTTCGTCGATCTCCCCGGCTATGGGTTCCACATACTTGTCGGCGAATTCCCGCATGTTTTTGCGGATGAGTTCCTGTTCCTCGGTCAGCTTAAAATCCATAATCCCCCTCCTCTTTCATATTTTCCAGGCCCGATATAAGCCTGATGATCAATTTAAGATGATGAGACCTTCAAAAAATGGCTTCGCTGCGGCTCAAAAATCTATTTCGCAAAAGGATAATTTCACCGCTCCCTTGTAACAGCATGACGGAAATTTTTCAAGGATCAAGGGCTGATGACTGCATATAAATTTGGGAAATCAGCCGAAACGTAACTGTAAACCGGCGCCGCCTTCGGGATAGG
This sequence comes from Syntrophus sp. (in: bacteria), assembly GCA_003451635.1. Lineage (GTDB taxonomy): Bacteria > Desulfobacterota > Syntrophia > Syntrophales > UBA8958 > UBA8958. Next base: position 2,455 of record DMAT01000020.1, read on the forward strand.
CCCATTCCAGGACATCGTGTCCGCAGACGAGGCGGCAAGTCCCGCATTCGAGGCAGCCGTCGATGATGAGGCCGACCTCTCCGCGATCATTTTCGGCGTAGAGTCCGGCGGGGCAGATCATGACCATCTTCTGCAGTCTGGAATCTTTCTCCTTCCCCGGCCTGATTTTTATATGGGCCGCGCCACCAGGCTTGAAAACGTCCACACCCAACTTGGCTTTCAGATCCATAGGTTCGATCATATCTTCGTCACCTCCCGGAAGTCTTTGAACATGGCCCACATTTCCCCTAAACCCAGGTACTTTCTGATGGTGGGAAAGAGCCGATCTTTGGCACCTGCGGGAACGCTGTAAATGTCCCGGAGGATTTTCCCTTTCAACTCGGGATAGTAACTGAAGAATCTGGGATTATTCACGAAGGACGGCGTCGCCTGGAAGTTCTGAAAATCCTTCAGGACAAAGCTTTCCTGAAGGAGGCGACCGTATTCCGAAAGGGTTTCCGCGTCAAATCTTCCCGCCGCCTTGGCCTTCAAGACCGTCTTGGCTGCATAGTATCCCGAGGCCAGGGCGTATTCCATCCCCCGGACAGTAAAACCCATATTCAGGGCAAATCCGGCGGCGTCGCCGGCCACAAGGATACCGTCGCCATGGAGGGGGTGGATGGCCTTGAATCCCCCTTCGGGGATGAGGTGGGCGGCGTATTCCACCGTGGCGCCTCCCCGGATCAGACAGGCAACCTCCGGGCGCGCCTTGAAGGCATCCATGAGCGCCGGCGCCTCCAGATTGCCTCCCTTTTCCATCATGTCTTCGATGCCGATGACGATGCCGAGACTGACGCTTTCCTTGTTGGTATAAAGAAAACCGCCGCCGAACAGGCCTTTCGTGACCTCCCCGATAAACAGGCGGGCAGCCCCCTCATTGCCCTGCAAGTGAAACCTGTCATTGATCTTTTCCCCAGGGAGGGCGATGACCTCTTTAATCCCCAGGGCGTAATTGTGAGGCGTTTCCGCAGGATGCAACCCCGCCTGCTCCCCGAGCAGGGAAAGGACGCCGTCGCAGGCAATGACGACATCGGCGTGGAGATCATCCCCGCCCGCCAGCACGCCGACGATTTTCCCATTTTTCTTGATGACGTTTTCCACCCGGATCTTGGGTAGAATCATGGCCCCTTTTGCTTCGACCTGCTCGGCAAACCAGCGGTCGAATCGGGCGCGGAGAACGCTGTAGCTCTGGTGCGGTTCCTGCCGCAGTTCATCGCCGGCATAATCGATGGCGACGGACCGCTCCTGCGCCATCAGGGTAACCCCTTCATGGACGATGAACCGCTCCAGAGGGGCTGACCGCCAGAGATCAGGAAACAAATCCCGGACCGGATTCACGTAGATGCGGCCACCGGTGACATTTTTCGCCCCGGGGTAGTCTCCCCGCTCCAGGACAAGGACTTCGAGCCCTTGCCCCGCCAGGGTATAGGCCGCCCCCAGGCCGGCCAGCCCCGCCCCGACGATGATGACATCAAATTTTTCCATGATTTCCTCTCCCGAAAGAGGATTCTATAAACGTGTCCGAACATAGCGCGTTTCCATGGGAAGTGCAACCCCTCTGGAAAGAAAAAAAGGCCGCCCTGAACATCGGGACGGCCTTCCTTAACGTAATGCAAATTACTTATTATTTCGTCGGGGTTTTGAGCATCCAGACGATCCCGATGGAGGCCAGGCACATAATGCCGGCGATCATGAACGACGTCGAATAATTACCGGCGCCAAACTGCTTGACTACCTGGGCGCCTTTATCCATAGCTTCGTAAGGAATTTGGGCCACGATGGTCATGAGCTTCGGGGCCAGCCAGGGGCCGAGGAGACCGCCGGCGCCGAAGGCCGCAAACATGAAGCCGTAATTGGCCCCGACGTTCTTGGTCCCGAAATAGTCAGCCGTGACAGCCGGATAGAGCCCCAGGAAACCGCCGAAGCAGAAACCGACGGAGCAGACGCCGACGAGGAACAGGGGATACGAAGTAAAGGTGTTGAGGAGCAGCATAATCACACCGGCATAGGCGAAAAGAATCATCAGGGTCGTTTTACGACCGATGATGTCGGAGACCTGACCCCAGACGAGGCGCCCCGCAGCATTCAGGATGGCCACGATCATGACGGCCAGGGCACCCTGATCGGCGACTGTTTTAAAGGCGTCCTTGGAGACGGTGGGCATGGCCTTGGCAAGCTCCAGCATGGAGGGGGACTGCCACATGTTGGTGATATTCATGATGATCATCAGTCCCGCCATACATCCCGCGAAATAGGTAATCCAGAGTAAATAGAACTGCGGGGTCCTGAGCATTTCCATCGTCGTAAAGTCTCCACCGCCCGCCTTGGCAACACCGGGGGCCGGGGCCGGGGGATTCCAGCCTTCCGGCTTGTAACCCGCCGGAGGAACGACCATGAGCTGGGCTCCGATGACTACGGCGACGAGGAAGATGATGCCCAGGTACATGAAAGTTGCCATAATGCCGGAAGAGGCGATAAAGGCCTTGGCGATGGGAGTAAAGACCAAAGCGCCGGCGCCGAATCCGGCTACGGCAAGACCGGTTATCATCCCGCGTTTATCGGGAAACCATTTCACACAGGTAGCAATAGGACACACATAAGCGGTGCCGATACCCAGGCCGCCGATGACGCTGAAGGCGATGGTGAACATCAGCAGATCCGTTGCGAAGGATGCAATGATGAGCCCCGCGCCCAGCATGGCGCCGCCGACCGTGGCGACGATGCGCGGTCCGATCTTGTCCTGAATCTTCCCGGCAAAAATGACGCCCATGGCAAAAAAGGCCAAAATTAGCTGCGACGGAAGGGCGAGATCGGTTGCACTCCACGTGGGAAATTTGGCTATCAAACTGGGTTTGAAGACGCTATATATATACACAGCGCCAAGACTTACCTGGATCAGCATCGCGCCGACCACCACCAACCATCTGTTAAAAGTTTTTTCAGCTGCCATTTACAAAGACCTCCTTTTTTACAATAATGCCGGGCTCTTTAGCACAGTCACCGGGCAAAGTCTAACGTATTTTTTCGTATTCTTCAGGGGTATTGACGTTGAGGAACATCCGTCCGTCCGGGTCGAATCGACCGATGGCATCCGGGTCGATAGCTTTTAATTTCATGCCCTTGTAGAATCCGGTGACCTTGAGCTTGTCCTGCAAGAGGAGCCGCTGGATGGTTCCCATGCAACTTTTTGAATAGACGGCATGGAGGGGCTGGAAACCATCGGCGGTTTCGGGGACGACGATGTCGGCGTCCCGGGATTGCTCCAGGAGATAGCGGATAAATTCACCGCTGAGGAAGGGCATGTCACAGGCAGCGAAGAATACCGGATCGGAGGCGGCATAAAAGAGACCCGTATAAATCCCCATCAGGGGTCCTTTGTCCTTGACAAGATCGGTGACCAGGGTGACGTCTATATCGTAATAGAGGTGGGGTTCATTTGTCACCAGGATGATTTCATCGAAGATATCCCTGTAAATTCGGACGGTACGGTCGATAAGCCTTTCCCCATCCACTGATAGGAAAGCCTTATTGGTTCCCATCCGCTTATTCTTGCCCCCCGTCAGGATAATTCCCGTTCCCATGGGGATAGCCTAGCACAAATTATTTTTTAGTCCAAGGATGATGAACCGGAATTGCGATTTTTCTTGATAAAAAGGCGGACAAAGGGTACAAAACGAGGCGGTAGCATCGAAAATTCGCGACCATCACGGTTTGCCCCTGGGGAGTAAATACCGGTGGCCGGACGACACGGAGGCAAGAGATGTACTGGGAAAAAGATATTGAAACTATGAGCCGGGGAAATCTGGCTGCCCTGCAATTGGAACGTCTGCAAAAAACGATCGGACAGGCGGCTAATTCTTTCTATTACGACAAGCTGTTCAAGGAGATCGGCCTGAAGACGGAAGATGTTCGTTCTCTCGCTGACCTTGACAAGATCCCCCCGACGACAAAGGAAGATCTCCGGGAGCACTGGCCATACGGATTTCTGGCTACATCCCGGGACGAACTGGTGCGGATGCATTCCTCTTCGGGAACAACGGGCCGGGCAACGGTCATCTTCCACACCCAAAGCGACATCGACTCCTGGACCAATCTCTTGTCCCGATGCATGTATATGACGGGCATGCGCAAGGGCGATGTTTTTCAGAACATGATGACCTATGGCCTTTTCACCGGGGGGCTGGGCTTCCACTACGGTGCGGAAAGAATCGGGGCGCTGGTCATTCCCGCCGGGGCCGGCAACAGCAAGCGCCAGATCCAACTCCTCAAGGACTTTGAGACTACAGTTATCCACATCATCCCCAGCTACGCCCTCCATCTATCCACGGTTTTTGAGGAACTCCAAATAGACACGAAGGACACGAATATCCGCATGGCCTATGTAGGCGCCGAGCCCCATTCAGAGAAAATGCGGCAGAAAATTGAGGACATTTACGGTTTCAAGGCCTACAATTCCTACGGCCTCTCGGAGATGAACGGTCCCGGCGTGGCCTTCGAGTGTACCCGCCAGAACGGTCTCCACATCTGGGAAGACAACTTTCTCGTGGAGGTTCTGGATCCCGTTACCATGAAACCGCTGCCGGACGGGGAGGAAGGGGAACTCGTCCTGACGACCCTCGCCAGGGAAGGAATGCCGATCATCCGCTACCGAACGAAGGACCTTACCCGCATTCTCCCGGGAGACTGCCCTTGCGGACGCACCCACCGCCGCATTGAGCGCATCAAGGGACGAACGGACGACATGCTGATCCTCAAGGGCGTCAACATCTTTCCCATCCAGATCGAAAAGAAACTCATGGAAATTCCCGGCGTCGGGAAAAACTTTCTCATCATCCTGGACCGGGAAGGCTACAACGATCACATGACGATCAAGGTCGAAGTGGAAAGACAGTTCTTCGACGGAGACCTGAAGCATCTCGAACAGTTAAGACGTAAAATTGTCGAGGGGCTCAAGAGCGATATCCTCATTACCCCCAAAGTTGACCTGGTGGACCCCGACAGTCTGCCCCAGTCGGAAGGAAAAGCGAAGAGGGTTATCGACAACCGTAAAGATTGACGATGGCGCCGTTTGATAGTGATCGGTTTACAGACTTTTTCAGTTT
>DMAT01000221.1 GCA_003451635.1 Syntrophus sp. (in: bacteria)
TCGGCAAGACGGCCATTGTCGAGGGGCTGGCCCAGCGGATCATCAACGGCGATGTGCCGGAAAACCTGAAAGACAAGCGCGTGATCGGACTCGATATCGGCGCCCTGATCGCCGGGGCCAAGTATCGGGGCGAATTCGAAGAACGCCTCAAGGCCGTCCTCAAGGAAGTCATTGACGCAGAAGGGGAAATTATTCTTTTTATCGATGAGATACATACGGTAGTGGGGGCCGGCGCCTCCGAGGGTTCCGTGGACGCCTCCAACATGCTCAAACCCGCTCTTGCCAGGGGAGAACTGCGTTGCGTCGGGGCCACTACCCTCAACGAATACCGGAAATATATTGAAAAGGATTCGGCCCTGGAACGGCGCTTCCAGCCGATTATGGTGCTTGAGCCTACGGTTGAGGATACAATTGCCATCCTGCGTGGTCTCAAGGAACGATATGAGGTACATCACGGCGTCCGAATCAAGGATGCGGCCATCATCGCCGCCGCCACTCTTTCCAACCGTTACATCAGCGATCGGTTCCTTCCGGACAAAGCCGTGGATCTCATTGACGAGGCGGCCTCCCACCTGCGCATCGAGCTGGACAGCCTGCCGGCGGAGATCGACGCCATAGACAGGAAGATCATCCAGCTTGAAATAGAACGCCAGTCCCTGAAAAAGGAAACGGACCCGACCTCCATGGAGAGGCGGGACAAGATCGACAAGGAATTGGCGGAACTCCGGCAATCAATGGACCAGATGAAGCACCACTGGAACAGCGAAAAAGAGGCAATCAAAAAAATCCAGGCGATTAAAAGTCAGATAGAAACCCTGAAGACGGAGGAGATCAACGCCCAACGGGAAGGAAACCTCGCCCGGGCCGCAGAGATTCGTTACGGCAGCCTTGTTGAACTGAATAAAGAAATAGAGAATGAACAGACCCGCCTCGAATCGGCTCAACAGGACAAAAAGATGCTCAAGGAAGAAGTGGATGCCGAAGATGTAGCGGAAGTCGTCGCAAACTGGACCGGCATTCCTGTCTCCAGAATGATGGAAAGTGACGTCCAGAAGTTGATTTATATGGAAGACCGCCTCAAGAACCGAATCATCGGCCAGGATGAAGGCATCACGGCCGTATCCAGCGCCTTGCGCCGGGCACGTGCCGGCTTGCAAGATCCTAACCGTCCCATTGGATCCTTTATCTTCCTGGGACCAACGGGAGTCGGCAAGACGGAGCTGGGAAGGGCATTGGCCGAATTCATGTTTGACAACGAAGAGGCCATGATCCGCATCGACATGTCCGAATACATGGAAAAACACGCCGTGGCCCGTTTGATCGGCGCCCCTCCCGGCTATGTCGGCTACGATGAAGGGGGATTCTTGACTGAGGCGGTAAGAAGGCGCCCTTATGCGGTACTGCTTTTCGATGAGATTGAAAAGGCCCATCCCGATGTATTCAACATCCTCCTCCAGATTCTCGACGACGGCCGTCTGACCGATGGGCACGGCCGCACCGTGGATTTTAAGAATACCGTTGTGATCATGACTTCCAATGTCGGCAGCCACTTGATTCAGGATGGCGAACTCAGCGCTGAGGAAAAAAGCCTGCGGACCATGGAAGCCCTGCGAGCGACCTTTAAGCCGGAGTTCCTCAACCGGATCGACGATATTATTATCTTCCGCGCCCTGACCATTGAGGATATCGAAAAAATCGTCAACATCCAGGTCCTCCTTATTCAGAAACGCCTCGCAGAACGGAAGCTGACCCTGGAATTGACAGACCGGGCGAAAGATTATATAGCCCGCACAGGTTACAGCCCTGCCTATGGGGCCAGACCGCTGAAGCGGTTGCTCCAGAAGTTGATTCTCGACCCCTTGGCCATGAAGATCCTGGCCGGTACGTTCGTAGATGGCGATGTAATTATCGTGGATCTCAACAGCAAGGAAGAGCTACAGTTTTCAAAGAAAGAAAGCAAAAAAAGGAAGTCATCATGAATACCTTTAAGGCAACCATTTTGTTGGGCGCTTTAACAGGCCTGCTCCTCTTAATCGGCGGTCTATTCGGTGGCAAGGGCGGCGTTTTCATTGCCTTTATCTTCGCTATCGTCATGAATTTCGGCGCCTACTGGTTTTCAGACAAACTAATCTTGAAAATGTATAACGCTCAGGAAGTAACCGAAACCCAGGCTCCGGCCTTGTACACCACGGTGCGAGGGTTGGCCATGAGGGCCTCCCTGCCCATGCCAAAAGTATATATTATTCCTGAAGAAACCCCCAACGCCTTTGCCACAGGACGGGATGAACAGCACGCCGTTGTTGCCGTTACGGAAGGAATCCTGAGAATACTAAACACTGACGAACTGGAGGGAGTCCTTGCCCATGAGCTTACCCATATCAAAAACCGGGACATGCTGATCGGCTCCATCGCCGCTACCCTGGCCGGAGCGATTATGATTATGGCCAATATGGCTCAATGGGCCGCCATCTTCGGCGGCGCCAGCAGGGACGATGATGAAGGCGGCGGCGGGATCGTCGGTCTGATCCTGATGGCCATCCTGGCCCCCCTGGCGGCGACTTTGATTCAAATGGCCATCTCCCGATCCCGGGAATACCTGGCTGACGAAGGCGGGGCAAGGGTATCCGGCAAACCTTATGGTCTGGCGAGCGCTCTCGATAAGTTGGGAAAGGCATCTAAGGCAATTCCCATGGACGCCAATCCCTCGACGGCCCACATGTTTATTGTCAACCCCCTGTCGGGACGCGCCCTGATGAACCTGTTCAGTACCCATCCCCCCATCGAGGAAAGAATTTCCAGATTGAGGGGGATGCGACCAGTTTAATTAAGGAGAGGGAAATGGAAGAGGATAAAAATAAAAAAGGCTTTGTAATCAGGGACCATCGCCACTTTGATGGGACTGGTGAAGTACGCCGGGACTCGGAAGAAACCCCCAAGGAAGTTAAACCCGAGGATGTAAAGCCCGAAGGTGTTAAAAAAGACGAGCCCATCCCGGAACAACCCGGGGATGCTATTGCCCAAGACTTTACGGAGGAAGATGAGGCTATGGAAGGGTACCTTCCGGAGGTCAACTTCATGAATTTAATTCTGTCCCTGAGTACGACCGCCATGTTTCATTTCGGGGATTATCCTGACCCGGCCTCCGGAAAGGCCTCTAAAAATCTTGCCGCCGCAAAGCATACCATTGATACCATTGGTATGCTGAAGGCCAAGACGGAAGGTAATCTGGAGGACCATGAAAAGACACTGATTGACACGGTGCTTTTTGAGCTCCGCATGAGATACGTCAAAGAGAACGGCTAAGGCAATAATGAACCCCGTCGTTCGTTTAGCCCCGGCCAAGGTTAACCTCTATCTGAAAATAATCAGGAAGAGAGAGGATGGGTATCACGACCTTGCGACCCTTATGCAGCGCATCAGTCTCTATGATGAATTGATCTTCAAGCCGGCAGAGGGGGCTATAGTTCTCCATTGTCCCCATACAAACCTTCCCGAAGACACCAACAACATCGTGTACCGGGCAGCCGCCATTTTTCTCCGGAAAGTGCCCTTTCCGGACGGCATCGACATTACCATAAAGAAGTCCATACCTGTTGCCGCCGGACTTGGCGGCGGCAGTTCCAATGCTGCAACTACCCTCATGACCCTCAATGAACTGGCGGGACATCCATTAAGCAGAGCAACCTTGATGGAAATGGGCGCTTCTTTAGGCGCCGATGTTCCCTTTTTTATTCTGGAGCAAACCGCCTGGGCTTTTGGCATCGGTGACCGCCTGGAGGCTTTATCCGAGGCGCCCCATCTTTATTTTCTTCTGGTCAATCCCGGTTTTGAACTTTCCACAAAGGATGTTTATGAAGGTTTGAATTTAAGATTGACAAAAGAGACAATCCATTATAGCATCCCTCGATTTTTTGAACGCCATGATGTCATCATGGAGCTGCATAATGACTTGGAGAAGGTTTCCATCAAACTTCACCCCGTCTTGGAGGAAATCAAGACGATTCTCCTTGGTCATGGCGCATCGGGCGCCTTGATGTCAGGCAGCGGTCCTACGGTCTTCGGTGTCTTTGACAGTGAAGAGATGGCTATAAAGACGGAACAATCATTGAAGGGATACGAGACCTGGTCTCTTTTTCGTGCCCACTCCATCTAGTTATTCCCTCCGGCACGGTCCTGTCGCTGTTTTTTTCGTCGTAACGAAGCGTTTATCACGGATCGCAGGCAATAATGGGGCGTCGTCAAGCGGTAAGACNNCCGCCCCAGCCAATTTGTACAAAAGCGTGTCAAAAGAGGACTCTGATGCTTGAAAGAATTCGTATTTTCACGGGAAATGCTACACCTGATTTAGCAGCAAACATCACCAAGAATCTGGGTGTCCCCCTCGGTAAGGCAAGTGTTTCATCCTTCAGTGACGGAGAAACGCGAGTAGAGATCAATGAAAACGTCCGGGGAATGGATGTCTTTATCATCCAGTCGACCTGTCCGCCCGTGAGTGTAACGCTCATGGAACTCCTCA
>DMAT01000172.1:0-2093 GCA_003451635.1 Syntrophus sp. (in: bacteria)
TTTCGGATAAAAAACCGTATCCGGGGTGAATCGCATCCGATCCCGTATTTACGGCCGCCTGAATGATCCTTTCAATATCAAGGTATCCTCGGTTCGGTTCAATGCCGATCTGGATGACCCGGTCGGCAAAACGGTGGAAATAGGCATCGCTGTCGGGCTTTTCATAGACGGCGATGGCTTCGATATTCATGTCCCGGACCGTCCGGATGATCCGGAGGGCGATCTCGCCCCGGTTGGCAATCAAGATACGTTGAATCTTCTTCATGGCAGCATGCTTCCTCAGATAGTCATTTAAGGCGATGTTGCTTAACCCAGATTCCGTTTGATGTCAACAAACTCTCCACGAGATAAATCGCCGGAATGACGACCAGGCATTTGTGGAACAAAGGCCCGGCAAACCTGACCGCCTTTTATGAGTAGAAAAGACAAAATGATTGAAAATATTCATAAATGCTGGTATATTGCCAAGCATGACCCACTGCCGGAAAATGGGGAGGCAACTGGAATGAGCAAGAGTCTGTCAGGTTCGACAAAACAGCCTATCGCGAGAGTTCACATCATCGGCGCCGGGGCCGTCGGGGCTGCTTACGCAAGCATCTTTTACCATATGGACCCGAGCTGTGTTTCCTTTATCGCCGGGGGTGAGCGTTTTGAGCGACTCCGGAGGGAAGGCGTCATCGTCAACGGGGAAAAATATCCCATTCAGGTGCTAAACAGTAAGGACCCTTTCCCCACTGCTGATCTGCTTATAGTTACGGTAAAGCATCATCACCTTGATCTGGCCATAGGGGAAATGAAAAGCTCTGTTGGACCGGATACGATCATTATTTCTTTGATGAACGGCATTGACAGTGAAGAGCGGATCGCTGCCATCTATGGGGCGGAGAAGATCCTTTACGCCACCGTCGTGGGTATCGACGCCCTGCGGGAGGAAAATAATGTCATCTATACCACCCAGGGAAAGATATTTTTTGGGGAGGAGCGGAACCCTGTCCGCTCCGATCGGGTCCGGCGGGTCGTGGATATTTTCAATAGAGCGGGGATCATTCACGAAATACCAGCCGACATGATCCGTATCCTCTGGTGGAAATTCATGATCAATGTGGGCATCAATCAGGCCTCGGCGGCACTGAAGGGACCCTATGGCGTCTTTCAGACATCCATGGAGGCCCAGCGGCTCATGGAGGCGTCCATGCGGGAGGTCATCGCCCTGGCGCAGCAACTGGCCATTGATCTTTCCGATCTGGATATTGAAAAGTGGTATGTGGTCCTCGCGAGCCTCAGCCCCACCGGGAAAACCTCCATGCTACAGGATGTAGAGGCGGGAAGAAAAACGGAGGTGGAGATGCTGGCCGGTAAGATCATCGAGCTAGGCAGGAAACATGGGGTCCCAACACCTGTAAATGAACATCTGTTTAATATGATCAAAAAGATTGAAGCCCTCAATAAAAATTGATGCAAAAACATTTTTTGGATGTTATTGGTTTTCATCAAGGAGAAAAACATTTCAAATCAGAAAGGAAAGGTATTATGAGAAGAAAGTGGTCGGTAATTTTGTCGGTGCTGTTTCTATGTGTTGTCATTGTGGGCTGCGCAACCAAAAAAATGGCCTACACGCCTTATGATCTCAACACCCCGCTGGCAGCGGGTCAATTCATCCAAAAAACAGATAATTTTGTTCTCCTCTTCGACAAGTCTTCTTCCATGGACGATCCTTACAGCAGGACAACGCGCTTGGAATTAGCGAAAGATGTTGTCAAGAGGATGGCGGCAACCATTCCCAACCTCAAGTTGAACGCAGGGCTAAGGACCTTCTGGAACGACGATACCAAACTTGTTTACGGTATGGCATCTTATGATAAAGGTAATTTTCTTAAACCATTAGGTGACATCTTTTGGGGAAGCGGCAACACTCCCATGGCAAAGGCAGTCCTCGGGGCAGGCAACGACATGGCGGCATTAACAGGTAACTCAGCAATAATCATTGTCAGTGATTTTGAGCACATAGAAGGTCTCGACGACATGAGGCCCAAAAACCTCATGGCGGCGGTAGCTAAACTGAAAGAACAGTATGGAAACCGGCTTTGCATTTA
>DMAT01000172.1:2109-5804 GCA_003451635.1 Syntrophus sp. (in: bacteria)
CGGATGCGGAGCAAGCGTAAACGCGGATGACTTAGGAACTGCGGCCGCCATGGGCGCTTTTGTGGAAAAAATCTTCCTCGGACCTGGTACGACGGCTGGCGTCATGAAGGCGGAAGCGGCCACTGCTGCCTCCGGACAATCTTCCCTGAAAGGGATGTCGGCAACAATTCATTTCGACTTCGATAAATCGGCAATCAAGCCGGCATATAAAAAGACGATCGCCGATTTCGCCGCGGTCCTTGTCAAGAACCCCGACGCCAAGGTAGTAATCGACGGCTACACGGATAATATCGGTCCTGACAAGTATAACCTCGGTCTTTCCGACCGACGCGCCAAGAGTTTCAAAAATGTGCTCGTAAAGAAATACGGAATTGACGCATCTCACATCCGGATCAAGGGGTTCGGCAAAACAGACCCCATCGCCCCGAATAAAACAAGCAAGGGGAGATACGAAAACAGACGGGCGACGGCGATCATAGAGTAATCTTCCCTTACCTCCACCCGGTCCCGCGCAAAAACAAAGAAGGCCGCAGCATTCAAATGACGCTGCGGCCTTCTTTGATGCATTCGAAAAAAGTCGTCACCATGGCGAAAGCCGGGGTCCAGTGCTTTTCTAGCCCGTTGATATTCCTGGATGCCGGCTTTCGCCGGCATGACGATACGAGTGCATTTTCGACTTTTTACGAGAGCGTCTTCATTGACGAATTATTTTCTGCCCGCCACTCTCTTCACGGCGCCGCTTTCGATTAGATCCTGCAGGGTCTGCAACAGGGCCCTTTCCTGAGAATCGATTTTGTTGTCCTCGCTGGCCAGATGGAGAATCTGTTCATGCTCCAATATCGTAATCTCATGATCATCGATTGCCTTATCAATCATCTTTTTTAATTTTTCCGCGGAACTGCTTAATACCATATTCTAATCTCCCTTTAAGTTTTTGATCTTCTTTTAGGCGCTTCCATATCCGAAGGCCGGACAATTTGTCAAGGTCAACGGCAACATTCTACCGCTCTTTATCCTTCTCTTCTTCTCTTATCTCCTCCTGATCCACCCCGACAATTTCTTCAGAAGCGACCACGGGCGGCGCCTCTTTCCCTATTTGCTCGCCGACATCATCTCCTCCCGGGGCCGGAGATTTGGCCACGGATTCGGCATCTGTCAGCATATTTGCCTTTTCGCCTTGCATCTCCTTGATCCACAGGGGGTGGCGGTGCCGGGCATAATCGAGGCGGACGGTTCCCATAAAAATCCCCCGGATCATGGGCCGGTTCGGCTTCAGAAGGATCGCGCCGATATGAGCTACAAAGGCCAGGATAAAGAGCATGAAGAAGGCATTGTGGGTCCACGTCGCCCAGAGGACCAGGGTCAGGGACATATCCGGGGCATAGAGGTTCTTGTAGGTCTTGACGAGTCCCGACAGGATCAGCATGGCAATAATAAACGCCATCCCTAAATAGGCCAGGCGCTGTTCCGGCAGGTATTTATGAAAGGGCGGCTCTTCCCCCTTGCCAAAGAAACTCTTCATGACCTCAATGGATGATTTCAGATCGCCACTCCGGGGAATCATTCCCTTTTCGCCGAGGATGCCGTGATACAGAAGATGAAAAACGGCGGCGGCAACGAAGACCACCGAGGCGGCGTAGTGAATGTACAGGGACTTTATGAAATCTCCGGACCAGGACAAACCGGGGAGAGAAGTGATGTAATAACGGTTGGCCATGGGCAGTTCAAATATCCCTGTAACCAGGAGCAGCAAGCCGGACAGGGCAATGGCCCAATGCTCGACAAGCTCGATGATATCGTGACGGACAACGAGCCCCTTGTCATTCATAATCTTGTCACTCATGGCGATCATCCCCTCCCTTCACCCGGTCTTTTCTTCGGGAGAGGGCCACGAAGGCCCCGGCCACACCGGCGACAATGCCGTAAAGCGGCGCCTGGAGAACTGCCTTTCCCATCTTGTCCGTTTTGGCCATCCGCCTTTCTGCGGGACCCATGTCGGGCATTCCCGGTTGTTTTTTCATTGTCCCGTTGAGGGCGGTGAAAGAAACTGGGGAAACATAAAGGGTTGCCGTACCGCCATTTTCCTTCTTTCCGTAAATAAAACCTTTCATCGCCTTGGCCCGTTCTTCCGCCAAGGCATATATTTCCTTGCGGTCGCCGATGGACATGGCCTGCTGCGGGCAGGCCTCGATGCACCCGGGAAGCTTTCCTGTCTCCAGGCGGTCATTGCAGAGATCGCACTTGTACATGACACCATTGCCGGCCAAAGTCGGCAGGATGTGGAGGTAAATACCTACACCTGACTGGCGCTGGGGGATCTCCCAGGGACAGACGGTCTTGCATTTGGCCCCTCCGAAACAGAGTTCCTGGTCTATAACCACGGCCCCGTTTTCGTATTTATGATTCGCCGAAAAGGGACAGATCGTGGCACAGGCCGGATTGTCGCAGTGCATGCACCGTCGGGGCACAAAAACAATCCGCTTTTGCCCTCCTTCATCTATTTCGGCCTGATGGACATAAATATAATTATAGGGAGTGAGGCGGTTGAAAACCTCCCGCCTTTTCGACCAGTCCTCAATCGTCTTCCGAGGCCACGGTTCCGGTATGGGTTCGTGAATCTTCGGGATCTTGTCCCTGTTGATGGCCTTGCACGCCCCCACGCAGTCCGGCATATCCTTCCCCGGACAACCATCGCACCGGCTCAGATCAATGAGGGTCGCCAGGCGCTTCCGGCCGGCGGCAAACCCCTTCCCCGGCATGGCAAGACCGGCGCCCGCAGCGGCAGCACCTGTCGACACCTTGAGGAAGGTCCGCCGGTTCAATCCGGTTCTTTCATCTCCACTCATAATAAAGTCCTCCCTTAGGAAAGGCCGACATAACGGGCCAGGGCACTTTGAAAATCCGCCATTGACGGTTCCCGGTTCTCGACGGGTTTATGAATATGCATTAAAAAATCGCCTGTCAAGACCTTTTTCATAGACCTTTTCCTTGGTGAAACCCTTGACAAGGTTCGTATCGTGATTATATTGAACCCCGTTATTTTATTTCCAGGAATTCAATAATTTATTCCGAGAGCAATCAAATTAATTTTGTCTGGGAGGTATGGCCTATGAAGTTTAGACCGCTGCACGATCAAGTCTTGGTTATCCGGCTGGAAAGCGAAGAGAAAACCGCCGGGGGCATCATCATCCCCGATACGGCAAAGGAAAAGCCCCTGGAGGGTAAGCTGGTAGCCGTCGGTCCGGGAAAGATGGATCGTGAAGGAAAGCGTATCCCTTTGGAAGTCAAGGCAGGGGATCGCGTTTTGTTTGGCCGCTATGGAGGCACGGAAATCAAGATCGATGGTGTGGAACATCTCATGATGAGAGCAGACGACATCCTCGGCATTTTGGAATAATAACAGGAGGGAATAGAAAATATGTCAGCAAAAGAGATTAAATACGATAGCATCGCCCGGGAAAGGATTTTGAAGGGCGTGGACGTCCTGGCAAATGCCGTAAAGGTAACCCTGGGGCCCAAGGGGCGTAATGTTCTGATCGAGAAGAAGTGGGGGGGGCCGACGATTACCAAAGACGGCGTCACCGTCGCCAAGGAGATCGAACTGGACGATAAATTTGAAAACATGGGCGCCCAGATGGTCAAGGAAGTTGCCTCCAAGACCTCCGATGTGGCCGGTGACGGCACCACCACCGCCA
>DMAT01000409.1 GCA_003451635.1 Syntrophus sp. (in: bacteria)
TTGCTTGCCGTCTTTTTTCAAAACCGCCGTGACCCGGCCCTTGATATCGGCCTGTTTGCCTCCCGGGGCCATGTCAAGGCTGGCCTTGATCTGGACATAAACCCAAGCAACCGTCCCGAGTACGGACACATCTAAATTACTGTAACTAACTGATTTAACATTTGCAATTTCCGAAAAGGCCTTCTTGTATTTGGCGCTGATCTGCTCGTAACCGATGGCATCTTTCCCTTCCTCAGAACCGATGGAGATGACATCCGGTCCTTTCGCATACAGGGACATGATCCCCTTGAGATCCTTCGCCTTGTAAAAGTCACCATGCTTCTTCAGGACCGCCCTGATTTCCCCCTCCATTTTCGGACTTGCCTTCGCTGCCGCAACCGCGGGCATGACCAGCGACCCCACGACCATCGCCATAACCAGAAAACCCATCAATCTCTTCATAATGACCTCCTTCTTATTATGACTGAGCTCAACCCCATAAGACATGATTCCACCGACCCATCTTAAATAAAATGCCCATGGATTTCAAGAAGAAATAAATCCTCTCTCCCTGAGAATCTTCAGGGTGTTTACGGACACGGGCATTCCTTCCAGGTCCTCCGGGGAGACCCAGCGGGCATCGAGGGCGTCATCGGCGGCCTGTACCTCACCCGTCACATACTCGGCCTCCATATCGACAATAACGAAATGATACTGAAGTCTATTTTTTGTATCATATTCAATAAAATCAAAGGTATATACCGGAGCGCCCGCCCTGATCCGGATGCCCGTTTCTTCAAATATTTCCCGTTCCGCCCCCCCCTGGAGAGTTTCTCCCAGCTCCAGCGATCCGCCGGGAATCGCCCATAATCCCCTGCTCGGAGCAGCAGCCCGCTTCACGAGGAGCACCCTTCCTTCCTTTATGACAATGGCCCCGACACCTACAATCGGCTTTTGGGGATACTCACGTCTCGACATGGTTTCCCCCCATAGGAAATGCAAAGCGGGCGGTCATCCAGGCGCCGACAGTCCCGTTAAATTGTCGATCTTCAAAGTGGACACAGCCAAGACGATCGATCATCAGGACCGTGGAAGACCTGGTTCCATAAACGGGGCTGGCAATAAAAACAGACGACAGGACGCGTTCCCACTCCAGGCCGATGCCCGTGTCGGGCAGATCGCGATCTTCGGGCCGTGAGGGATCAGCCAGGAGTTCGAATAAATCCTCGCTCCGGGGTCGGCCCTTCCCTTCCACAACCTTGCGGAAGCTCTCCCTGGCCTTCTCGACCTTGTGCCAGGGCGTGTCGAGGAGATGGTTGCTGAGGCCGTGGATGCCCGGGGAAAGTTGAGCAACACCACCGCCGCCGCGATTGGAAAGATAGTACAGCCCCGAGCTATCTCCCAGAATCAGACTGAAACCGTTATAGCGGGGGGCCTCCTCTTGGAGCCAAGCCAGGTAGTCTCCCGGCCGGTCGGCGCCGACGAGAAAATCCCGGACCAGCCAGCCCCGGGAAGGGGCATTTACCTTCAGGGAAAGGGGGTCGCGGTAATTGGTCAGGGCGGCCAGGCGGCCCTTCCTGGTGATTCCCATCCAGGTTCCCCCTTCCTTGAGGTCCCGGCCGCCCAGGACATCGGGATGGTCCGGCCAGAAATCGGCAGGCAGAGAAGGCCGGTCGTAGAACTCATCACGGTTGGCTGCCAGAATCAGGGGGAAATCGGCGCGGGTCCGCCAGGAAAGAATGATCAGGCACATGATATTTCCAGTTTTTGCAGAACCGCTACGATGCCGTCCATCACCTCGCCCGCGCCACTGTGGATCACCACATCGGCATTGGCGTCATAGGAGGTTTCCGTCTTGTTGATGATCACCAGCTTCGCCCCCCCTCCCTTGGCGTACAAAGGGATGTAGGCCGCCGGATAGACGACCAGGGAAGAACCGATGACGATAAGGAGGTCACAGTTGCTTGCCGCATAAGTTGCGTCCTTCAGCGTTTGCTCCGGCAGGGACTCTCCGAAAAAGATCACATCCGGCTTCAGTATCCCCTGACAACGAATACAGGAAGGAACCTCCTCAGTCCCCCGGAATCTCCCCAGCAGGTCCTCCAACGGATATCGCTCAAAACAATTCAAACACTTGAGCCATTTCATATTGCCGTGGAGTTCATAAACCTTTTCGGGGCTGTTACCCGCCTTCTGGTGCAGGTCGTCCACATTCTGGGTGATCACACAGGTCAGTTTCCCAATTGTTTCCAGCCAGGCGATGGCCTTGTGGGCGGCATTGGGCCGGGCCTGGGCAAAGCCCCCCCCTTCGAGAAGAAATTTCCATTGTCTTTTTCTTGTTTCCGGGCTGTACAGGAAGCGTTCAATGGTGAAGTCGTCGGGATCGAACTTGGACCAAAGCCCCCCGGGACTGCGGAAATCAGGAATACCGGACTCCGTACTGACCCCCGCCCCCGTAAAAACTACAACCTTGCCTGCTTTAGAGATCAACTCCGCCGTCTTGTGAATCTGGCCATGTAACGGGTCATTTTTCATAGGCATAAGACCGTCTTGATTAACCCCTTATTTCTTGATCGTATATTCGACTGCGGCTTCGACCCGGCGGTTCTTTTGCCGGCCCGCCGCCGTCTTGTTGCTGGCGATGGGTTTGGACATGCCATAACCCTTCGAAGCGAGATGGGTCTTCTTGACACCAAACTTCTGGATGATGTACACTCTCACCGCTTCCGCACGCCGTGCGGAAAGATTCATATTGAAATCTTTGCCGCCGACATTGTCGGTATGACCCTCGATTACCATTTTCAGTTCCTGATTAGCTGTCATGATATCGCCGATTTTCTTCAACTCCTGATGATACCGGGGTTTCACAACAGACTTATTGGAATCGAATTCAATGTCTATCCGCACCCGGTCCTTAGCCGGCATTTCTTTCGCTACGGGAAACGCCCCTGCCGCATTTGTCCGCTGCTCTGCAATCTTCTGCTCCGAGCCTTCAGTGCACGCCTGATTGCTCTTTTCCGATTCCCTGCCTGTGGTGTCCACAGCCGTGACCTGGTAACAATAACGGCCCGCCTCTCTCA
>DMAT01000160.1 GCA_003451635.1 Syntrophus sp. (in: bacteria)
TGATTATATTGCTTTTTTTCAATCACCTTCTGCCCCGTCAAATAATTTATACTTGTGACAACGCTATTGCCTGTTCCCCTATCCCACTCTTTTATATCTTCCCCTATCAACAAAAACCGCCCTGATTGCTCATCGTACCTGAATCGCTGCAACTGATCTGTTGCCCACCGTGATCCTGAAAGTTGCGAAACAAGCAAGACCCTTTTGACAATTTTCAGATCAGCTCCGGCTCCACCGCTACCCAGCACGCCGCCGCATCCTGTGCATTGAATCAATTTCCCGGCCACTGCTGCACGATGATATTTTCCATCAGGAGCCTTCAAGAGAATAACCAAAGCCAGATAGCGATCTTGGTATTCACCTTTGGAATTCTGCTCAGGTTTATCCTCGATCAGCTGAAGAACAATATCTTCAAGGGAATCCGGATTCAGATGGCCTCTCAATTCCTGCTCAATTTTCCATCCCTTGGGAACAAAGTCGCTAACCTTAGATCCTGCTTGAGGAACCAGCTTTTCGTTGAGCGCAACACGGACGGCATCTTGCGCCGCTGACGGAAAAGCAGGTAGCAATAAGATCAGGCACACCGTAATGTAGATAATCTTTTTCATGTTACATTTTTCATCTTTTTTCTATATGTGACTCAGCGGTTTTAATTGCCAAGTCCTTATTCTTTGTAAACATCCACCACTGTGGCAGTGTCGTATGGGGCCCATTCTCTTTGTCACGGCCTCTACAATAATACCAATGTCCAAATTGTTCAACGGTAGAGAAAGGATGGTCGTCGGGACAGAGAATACTGCATTCCCTGATTTCCTTATAAAAGATGGTTTCGTCTGGATCTTGATCATTAGCCAGTTCATCAGGCAGGACAATATGTGAAACATCGACACCCTCGGCTTCCTTGTTATCCAGCCATTCTGAAACAGTCATGATTCCTTTTCCCCCTTACAGAAGATTAAGGGAAGCACTTAGTATCTCATTATAAGGCATTGATTCTCCATATGGCATCAATTCTTCCCTGTTTTGGTATGTTCATCAGGAACGCTTTCGCCATGCCGAACAAGATACAGGGCCATTGATAACCTCCAATGTTATATTTCCAGTTGTCCTCTACGTTCATTATCCAAGGGATCTTTCAATCTTTTAATCTGGATTAAGAAATTGCCATGGATTATTTGAAAGTTTGAATTAGAGGCATTGACAATATTTATCCCCTCATCGGTATGATCTTTTCAAAGTCCTTTTCAAATGATTCACGATCAACATAGTGAATAGCCTTCCAACCCTTCCGCCTTGCTCTGTCCACGTGTCCTGGATCATCATCAATAAACAGTATCCGATCTGGGTCGGCATTCAAAGTGCGAGCAATGTCATCAAAGAGACTGATATCCCGCTTTCCCTTTCCAAGATAGTAGCTATTGAATACATGATCGAACCATCTGTAAAAATCGAATTGCGAGTTCAACCTATCTATCATGTCCGTCTGGTCACTGAGGATACCGACGATGATATTTTCAGATTTAAGCTTCTTTACCAGCGCAATCATCCAGTCTCTCATTACGAACCCGGAGAAGATTTCAGCTTTGAGATCTGCATTGTCTCCCTTAACACCTGTTTTCTCTTTCAGTTCATTCCAAAATAACTCCTCTGATACTTTCCCCAGAATGTAGCCAGTTGAATAATTGACGTCAAAAGCCGCTTGAATAAACTCTTTCTCATCAAGTCCATTTGCTTTTGCAATAATCTTGAGACCTTTCATGAAACCTTCTTCAGCGATCACACCGCCAAAATCAAACAAGACCACATCAATCTTGCCGTTACCCATAATTTTGTTGTCCATCAAAACCTCTAACGACTATATTTTTTTAAGCTTCACTAGACCGTCAATATCCTGCAAATTCATAGGGCCCTATGAAATCGTTTTTTCAACGTCAAGAATCCTCTGTTTCAACTCATCCGCTATGACCGCCTTTTTATTCTCCCGATAATTGAAGGCTACTATCAAGCCATCACCTTCGGCGGCTATCTTCTGGAGCCTTGTGCTGACCACAAGATAATTCATGGTGAATCGGTCTTGCTCGATATTTGTCACTTTAGCGCCAATGAGAATTTTGTCGGGATATGTCAACGGCACTCTGAATCGACAGGATGTGCTCGCCAGAATGGGGCCAATCCCTGTCCTGTTCATGAGATCCATAACATCCAATTTCTCAAAGTAGGCGATCCGGGCACTTTCAAAATATCTGAAATAGACAACGTTGTTCACGTGCTGGAAAGCGTCCATCTCTCCCCATACCACAGGGATCTCAATGACAACAGGATAACCATCTGTTAGATTTTCCATACGCCTTCTCCTGAACTATTTTTTCTTAACCAAGCTGTCATATACAATCTTTACAAACTGCCCAGGCTTAAGAAAGCCCTTTCCCCAAATTGGATCAAACCGCGCCGGTTAGCATATGTACGTTACCGGAGACTTTTATCGCCTCAACCTGTACATTGGAAAAATCTTGCCCTTCAGAATATGATCCTGTCAGCAGGAAGAGTACAACGAAGAGTGGGACTAGAGTTAATTTCATCCGATTGGTAAACATAAAAAGTCCTCCTTTTATTTACATTCTGTTGGTGAATCGGAGCGTGAAGCGATGAAAGTTTTTGATGATATTTTTGAAAGTCACACACAAATCCACACACAAAGCAAAAAGGGGTTAACCTCTATGGGCTAACCCCTTGATATTTGGTGGGCCAGGGCAGAATTGAACTNNTCTACCGACTGAGCTACCGGCCCGCGGACAGATAGGACACCTATTAAATCTCTTTGCATTTGTCAAGGTATTTTTCTTTTTCCAGGGGTGCGCCTACAGGCGCACGGCGCCTCTATTCTCACGAACCACAACGGTTCCGGCGATCTTGTCATGCCACCCCTGCTTGCGGCGATCAAAGGCAATCCAGACAAAACCGAGATAGAAGAAGAAACTGGAGACGATATATCCCACCCACCGTAGAAAGGCCATACCGAAGGTGATAATGCCATTATCTGCCGGCACGACTCTCAGACCAAGAACCATTTTCCCCGGCGTCTGTCCCGTGACGGCCACAAAACAGGTGAAATAAAGGGCGGTCACCAAGACAACCACGCCCCAGTAAAGGATCATGAACCAGGAGCCCATATTCGGCGACACTCCGGGCGGAAACAGATCGCCCTGCGCCAGATGGCCGAAACCGTAAGACAGGAGTCCCAACAGGAAAAAGACAAGATAGATGCTGTATAAAATAATCTGATCGATCAGGAAGGCCAATACCCTCCGCCAGAATCCGCCATAGTGATTATTCAAGTTTTTACCCCGCTTACATTATAGGACTTCCCGTCATCGTTCATCGAAAAAATCCCCAATTCATATTGCAGAATGGTGAGAACCACCAGGGACGCCGTTTCCACTCGCAGGACTTGAGCTCCCAGGCCGGCAACGACGAAACCCATATCTTGGGCGCTGTTGACCTCTTCTCGGGAAAATCCGCCTTCCGGGCCGATGACCAGGAAAAAATGGTCGGCTTGGCGACCATTTTCACCGTGAAGAATAGATTTGACGCTCTGGCCGCCTTCCTCCCAGAAGATAATCCTGGAGGTGCCGTTACTTCCGCCGACAGGGGCGGGACGTTTGGCCGCGCTTCCTGATTCAGGCCAGGGAGGGGAGGATGCCGCAATATCTTGCTGCGCCATCCTGAGGATGTCTTCGTAAGTTACGACCTCTTCTATGGGGGGAATATCGGGGCGACGACACCTTCTGGCCGCTTCGATCGCGATCTTGCGCCACCGGACGACCCGATCGGCTGCCTTCTCGGTTGACCATTTCGGCACCGATCGTGAGGAGAGAAAGGGGATGATTCTATCCACGCCCAATTCCGTTGCCTTCTCCACGATGTCATCCATTTTGGACCCCTTGGGAAGGGCCTGGGCCAGGGTCAGTCGACAGGCTTTACCGGCAATGGCGGCGCGATTGATGATCCTTACCGCCAGTTCCTGGGCATCCAACC
>DMAT01000151.1 GCA_003451635.1 Syntrophus sp. (in: bacteria)
TGGTCCAATCGGAAGCCTGCTTGACCTGTATAGTCGCGCCTAGGAGGAGAGAATCATGAAACCGATTGGACCATTGATGTGGGAACACCACCTGCAGCATCTTTTCGATCAGGCGGTGTTCCCACATCAATGGTCCAATCGGTTTCATGATTCTCTCCTCCTAGGCGCGACTATACAGGTCAAGCAGGCTTCCGTCAATCCTCTTGCCAAACTATGAAGAAGCCTTCTTTTAACCGTTCGTCATACAGCGGCTCGCCGTCTCCAGATCAACCGTCAGCCGCCGGATATCTTCCGTGCGCCCCGGGGTCTGGGAGAGGAGGGCGTCGATGGTGGTCATTTCATCATGGATATAATGGGCCGCCTGTTTTCGCATCTCCTCAATGGCCCTGTTGATCCGTTCCTCCCATTGGGCGGCGAGACGGGAGGTGTTGACATAGACCTGATTGGCAAGCTGATGGGCAAAATGCCGCTCGAAATGTCCGCGAAAGATGGCCATGGGGATAAGAAACCACAGCAGATCAAAATGGAAAAGAAAAACCTGCCCGATGCTTATATCCGGGCGGGCAGGCGGTGTTACTTCAAGCTTCCACTCCGCCGGTGCCATTTTTATGCCCAGGACCCTTTCGATATTGGCCCCCAGGAGGGCGCGGAAGGACTCCAGATAGCGGTCCAGGCCGGCATGGGCCTTCATCAGGGTGCCGAAGAAGTGTTTGTGTTCCTTTGCAGAAATCTCATCGAGCTCAACGATCATATTCTCTCTGAGCCATTCCTCATAACGGCGGGTAAGTTTCCACAGTTTCCCCCGCCATTGGGGCATCTCATGCCCTAAGGCATCCACCAGTTTATCGTGAAGCGGCCGTTTGAAGCGGTCGAGATACTTTTCAATATTGGTACGGGTGTGAATTGACTGATTGCGGGTTATGACGATCAAATCTTCGTGGATCTGGGTGTAGTTTCCCTTTTCTCCGAGGATCTGCTCTTTCAGGGCCTCCCGGTCCGTATCGGCCTGCCG
This sequence comes from Syntrophus sp. (in: bacteria), assembly GCA_003451635.1. GTDB lineage: Bacteria > Desulfobacterota > Syntrophia > Syntrophales > UBA8958 > UBA8958. The sequence continues at coordinate 1,013 of DMAT01000151.1, forward strand.
GGAGGTCTTCATGGCGATTTCTAAATAGCTCTGACAGCTCTTCGCCAGAGATAATGCCTTATACTGAAGAATCCGTCCGAATTCAGCATCCCTGTTCGCCGACAGCTTAAAGAGGAGTTCCATCTCCATCCGATGTTTGAACTTCTCCACGTTCTCCCGGTTCGAATAGAGGAAGATGGGGAATCCCTGTTTCAGCTCCCGCTTCAGGGTGTCCTCGAAGAATTGGACAACCTCACGCTGCTGGTCGGGTTGCAGGAGATCCGCCTTGGTCAAAAGCAGGACGATGCGCGGCGTGTATTGGAGAAGGTCCCGGATCAGGGCCAGGTCGTGCTCCGAAAGGGGGCGATCGGCGCTGATGGCCAGAATTGCCGCCCCCACTTCGGGCAGCCAGTTTTCCGAGGTCTCCATGTGATACTTGAAGACGCTGCCCAGGCCGGGGGTATCGACAAGACGGAGTCCGGCGTAATCTTCCAGGGACGGGAGATCGATATCGACGACGGCGACGTCCTTCTGATTGCCGGGATTTTTGGCCTCCGAGGTGTATTCGACCAGATCGTCCAGGGAAATCTCCGCCTTCGATCCGTCGAAATGGGACACTATTGCCCGCTCTTTTTCACCGTGCTGGATGCGGGTAATGACGGTGGTAACGGGGATGACCCCCACGGGCAGGAGGCGCCTGCCGATCAGGCTGTTGAGAAAGGAACTCTTCCCCGCCTTGAACTGTCCCAGGATGGCGACGTCGATGAGGGGATTCTTCCGGACCAGGGAACGGCAGACATGGGTGGAACGTTTGAGGGAGAGGACCTGCAGGGTGTCACAGACCTGCTCAACGACATCCAGAATCTGCCCGGAAGCCGTCTGGATCACATGAACATTCTGGGTCATAGCTTCCATAAAAAAACTCCTCCAGGCCGGCCTCCTGCAGGATCATCAGACTCATGGTCCGATTTTGCCTGTCAATGGATGCTTGGGTAGTTTCCCCTCATTGGCCTTGCCCCGCGGCCATTATGTCGTCCACATCGAATTCCTTGGCCTTCTTGAATGGGAACAGGGAATGGAACTTGATCTTCCCCATGGAAGCTTCCAGGTAAAAGCGGTTACTGTTGGCAGTCCTGAACGAGATCTTTCGGAGCTGCGGTTTTTCAATAGCGGCATCAATGGCAATATACACGGCTTCCGTGATCACCAGCATTTTGGGTTGGTTCTGGCTGATATAAATACTCGTTTCCCTCTCCAAATCTAAGCGAAAACGGCCGATACACTGGTTCATTAGTTCGCCAAGACTGCTTGAGACCTCATCGGCGGTATAGTTGCTTGCTATTTCCACCTCCGGCATCCCCATGCTGATCAAGTATCCCCGATATATATCCATGGCGGCTTCTTTGGTAAAATTCATGACTACCAGACCCGTAAAATCCCCTCCGAACAGGACAAAGCAACCGATATCCGGTTTCAGACAGGTCTTTTCGACTTCCTGAATCATCGGTGAAAAAGTAACGGCCGAATTGGTTGCCGAGGAAAGAACGGATCGTACGGAATTGCACAAGATGCGGAAGATGTCTTCCGAGGTTACAATGGTCATCTCTGCCGGTTTCTTTTCAGTCATGGGAATATCTCCTTTATCATTAGAAATCATCAGGTGCTTCAGGAATTCTTTCGGAAGCTGGGTTGCCGCAATTATCTTCCGGGACGGACTGCCCCCGCCAGGGATTCAGATGCAGAATACGGGTTTGGATTTCAGGAGTAAACATAAGGTCATGAGTAACATGGTTGATCTGGATTGTAAATCAGAAATAGTCTGGTTATTAGGGATATAGGAGCATCAGATTCCGCCGCCGCCTTTCCGGCTCCCGCCAATATAAAAAGGGCTAACGTGTTTAATGTCATTTTTCCTTTCCCCTCCGCCAGCGTGTATCCAGAATAATTACGCGGCCGTGGTCGGTTTCGCTGCGGATCAGGCGG
>DMAT01000378.1:0-2566 GCA_003451635.1 Syntrophus sp. (in: bacteria)
AAGGGACATCAGCTATCCTGGCCAGTTCCCCTACCTGCGGGGCAATCAGCCCACCGGTTACCGGGGCAAGTACTGGACCTACCGGATGTTCTCCGGTATGGGAGACGCCAAGACGACCAACGAACGCTGGCATATGCTCCTGAAGGAAGGGCAGACGGGTCTCAGCACGGCCTTCGATTTTCCAACCCTGATGGGTTATGACTCCGACTGTCCCAAAGCAAGGGGGGAATGCGGAAAGTGCGGCGTCGCCATCGATACCCTGGAAGACTTCATGCAGTTGGTGGAAGGCATTCCCATGGACAAGGTTACCACGTCCATGACCATCAACCCGCCGGCAACGGCCCTCTGGGCCATGTACTGCGCCGCTGCAGAGATCAGGGGCATTCCCCTGACCAAGATCGGCGGGACAATCCAGAATGACATGCTCAAGGAATTCATCGCCCAGAAGACCCTGATGTGTCCCCCCGACCCCTCGGTCAAGCTGATCAGCGACACCGTTGAATTCGGAACCAAATATGTTCCCCGCTGGAACACCATCAGCATCAGTGGTTATCATATCCGGGAAGCCGGCGCAACTGCCGTTCAGGAACTGGCCTTTACCCTGCGGGACGGCATGGAATACGTCGAAGACGTCATCCGCCGCAAGGGACTGGAAGTTGATGAATTCGCTCCCCGGCTGTCCTTCTTCTTCAACTCCCACATCGACTTCTTCGAAGAGATCGCCAAGCTGCGGGCCGCCCGCCGGATCTGGGCAAAAGCGATGCGGGATCGTTACAAAGCCAAAGACCAGCGATCCTGGTGGATGCGATTCCATACCCAGACCGCCGGGTGTTCCCTCACAGCACAGCAACCCTACAACAACGTTGTCCGGACGGCCACGGAGGCCTTGGCGGCGGTACTCGGCGGGACCCAGTCCCTCCATACGAATTCCCTTGATGAAGTCCTCTGTCTGCCCTCGGATCATGCGGTGCAGATCGCCCTCAGAACCCAGCAGATTATCGCTGAGGAAACAGGAGCGGCGAACACCATCGATCCCCTGGCGGGTTCCTATTTCGTCGAGGCCCTGACCAATGAGATGGAAGAGAAGGCCTGGGAATATATCCACAAGATCGACGAAATGGGCGGCATGGTCGCGGCCATTGAAAAGGGATTCCCCCAGCTCGAAATCTCCGACGCCGCTTATCTGTATCAGCGACAGGTCGATGCCAGTGAAAAGATCATGATCGGCGTCAACAAGTACGTTACCGACGAAAAGATCCCCATTCCCCTGATCGAGATCGACGATGCCGTGGAAACCGCGCAGGTCGAACGTTTGCAGGCCGTCAAAAGGAAACGCGACGGCAAGGCCGTCAAGAAAGCCCTCGACGACATCAAGAGCGCCTGCAAGAAGGGCGACAATGTCATGCCTTACTGCATCGAAGCCGTGAAGAGCCTGGCATCCGTCCAGGAAATCTGCGACGTCTATCGCGAAGTTTACGGCGAATACCGGGATCCGGGATTGTACTAAGATAACGACTTGAGGAGGTAATTTCGATATGTCAGGTAAAAAGATTCGTGTAATGGTTGCGAAACCGGGCCTCGATGGTCATGACCGAGGGGCCAGGGTTCTGGCTCGCTGCTTCCGTGACGCAGGCTTTGAAGTCATTTACACCGGCTGTCATCAGACGCCGGAACAGATAGCCTCTGCAGCAATTCAGGAAGATGTGGACGTGGTGGGACTGAGCTGCCTCTCCGGGGCACATCGGTATCTGTTCCCCGCCGTCGCCAAGCTGCTGAAGGAGCAGGGGGCCGATGATATTACCGTCGTCGGCGGCGGCATTATTCCTGAGCAGGATTTCCAGTTGCTTTACGACGCCGGTCTCAAGGCCATCTTTGTCCCCGGCGCCACCCTCAACAGTATTGTTGACTGGTTCAAAACAAACGTGCATCCAAGGGCTTGATATTATGGAACGTGTAAAAAGAATCCAGGCGGGAGACGTAAGAACGGCCTCCCGTCTTATCAGAAATCTAGAAGATGGGATGGTGGAAGCAAGATCTACCATCAAGCATATTTTCCCTCTGACCGGCAAGGCTAATGTCCTTGGAATTACCGGCTCTCCGGGGGCGGGAAAAAGCACCCTCGTGGACGGCTTGGTGGAAACCTTCCGCAAGAAGGAGAAAACCGTGGGCGTCCTGGCCGTGGATCCTACCAGCCCCTTCACCGGCGGGGCCATCCTGGGAGACCGGATCCGCATGCAGCGCCATGCCGAAGATCCGGGCGTCTTTGTCCGGAGTCTGGCAACGCGGGGGGCCTTGGGCGGTCTATCCAGGGCGGTCGGCGACGCCATTCATATCATGGATGTTATGGGTAAGGACATGATCATCGTCGAGACCGTCGGCACGGGCCAGCAGGAGGTGGATATCATCAACCACTCCCATACGGTCATCGTGGTCCTGATTCCGGGAATGGGCGACGAAATCCAGGCCATCAAGGCCGGGATTATGGAAATCGCCGACATTTTCGTGATCAACAAGGCGGATCGGGAAGGGTCATCCAAACTGCGGCGGGAGATCATGGCCATGCTCG
>DMAT01000378.1:2572-8946 GCA_003451635.1 Syntrophus sp. (in: bacteria)
GCCACCCATCATCAGGGTGGAAAACGCCTTCGAGCCGGAAGGATTTAATAAGAGTCTCGAAGAGTTGACAACCACCATCGAAAACCATTACCAGCATCTGGTAAAGCACGACCTCATAGGTTCCCGAATCCGCCGGAAGGCAGTCATGGAGCTTAATGAGGCGATCCGGACCTGTATTCTGGAGCCGGTGCTGAATCGGCTCATTGCCGATGGTGAAACCGAGGCGATGATCGAGAAGCTTATCAACAAGCAGAGCGATCCCTACACACTCGCCGAAGACGTAGCGAGACGGTATCTCAAGGACGTCAACTTATAACCTTTAACGTAGTTGATAGAGAAGCCCGGGATGGCAAACATCCCGGGCTTCTACTCTTGACGAATTCACAAAAAGTCGGGTTTCACCCAATTGTCATTCAATCACTCATAGGAGGGCAGACAGCGGTGACGGACAATCTAATTGAAGATGCCCTGGCCAAGTTCAACCGTGGCATTGTCATGGTCATCACGGGGAACGGCAAGGGAAAGACGACCGCCGCCATCGGCCAGGCCCTCCGGGCCCTCGGCCATGGAAAGAAGGTCTTCATGATCCAGTTCATGAAGGGCAAGAAATACGGCGAGGTCCTTGCCGCCGAGAAATGCCTTCCCGATTTCACTATCCGTCAGAGCGGCCTGGACAGTTTCGTTATGCGGGACAATCCCGCTCCCATCGATATCCAACTGGCTAAAGAGGGGTTCAAACTGGCCGGGCAGGTTATTTCTTCCGGGGAGTATGATCTCATCATTCTCGATGAGATAAATGTGGCCCTGGATTTCAAACTGCTGCCCCTCCCGGAAGTTATCGATATGATCAACAACAAACCGGCGACGGTAGATTTGATCCTTACGGGGCGGTACGCCCCCCAGGAGATTATCGACCTTGCCGATACGGTCAGCGACATTCAGGAGATCAGGCATCACTACACCAAGGGGATCAAGGAACGCGCCGGTATGGAGTACTGATTTGACCCAGGTCGAAAGCAAAAAGTCCCTCCGGGGCGAGTTGCTCACCCCCACCGATCCCATCATCGCCTTGCTCAAGGCGGAGGGGGCTTCAAAGGCCATGTCCATTCCCGTTTTTCATGTCATCATTGACGAGCGGGTCCGGCTGAAATGTCAGGTACCCCTCTGTGACAGTTTTCACAAAAACCTCATGTGCCCGCCTTTTGTCATGCCGGTCGGGGAATTCCGGCAGGTCCTCGCCTGCTATAAAGAGGCGATTCTCCTTCAAACAGAGGGGGGCATTGACATTATGAACGACGGAAAGCCCGGCAGGGATGTTTTTGCCCCCGCGGGAAGGCTGCACGACCTGGTAAATATGGGAGAACGGGAGGCCTTCCGCGCCGGTTTCCGTTTCGCCGCCGGTCTGATCGGGGGCTGCTGCCGTCTCTGCGAGGTCTGTGTGGCGATTGACAACAGCAAAATCTGTCGCTTCCCCTTCCGCGCCCGCCCTTCCATGGAGGCGATGGGCATCGATGTCGTTGCCACGTTGGAAAATGCGGGGCTATCTCTTGCCTTTCCCGTTAGCGACCGGGTTGTCTGGACGGGGCTGATTTTACTACAATAAAAGGAGGTTGGCTATGGCAATCCTAAAAGAAGGCGGCATCCCCATCGGACGAATGTTGTTTATCCCCAAGGACGGGACCCTGTCGAAAAATGATCTGGAGATTGAAAGTAACGGTCAGTACCAGCTTATGGAAAGACCTGATTGTTTCGTTGTCAAGAATGCCGAGTGCTGCCGAAGTATCATGGTGACGGTGAAGACGAAAGAAGCATAGCGATAGCTGCCTGTGACCATTCGGCTGAAAATGTCAGGATGTTTTGTTTCTGACGGCCCACAGCACCTGGCGGCAGATCCCCCGAATAATCTTCACGTCCCTTGAGAAAAGACCTGCCCGGGAGAGCAACCGGCGGATATGCATCAACCAGTAATCGGGATTCTGGGGATTGAGAAAACCGACTTCCGTCAGCGCCTCTTTGATCTGGCCGAACATGCCCTCGATTTCCATCGATGAGGCCAGCTTTGACGTAAATGCCTTTTTCTTCTCCCCCCCGGCGGCAAAGATTTCATAGCAGACAATCATCACGGCATGGGAGAGATTGATGGATTTCAATTGTTCCGAAACAGGGATGGTGGTGACGGCGTGGCAATAACGGATGTCGCTGTTGCTGAGCCCCTTGTCTTCGGATCCGAACAGGAGAGCTATCTCATTGTTCTGAGATAAGTCGACCAGACTTTCCGCCCTCTCCCTGGGTGAGAGGGCCGGCCCCCGCGCCGAACCGAGGCGGGAAGTCGTGCCCACGATATACTGAAAGGGGGCGAGGGCGTCCCCAAGCTTATCAAAATATTGGATATTATCAATAATGTCCGCAGCAAAATGGGTGGACATGATCTTCATCTCTTCCGGGTCAAAGGGCCCCGCCTCGGAAACGATGAGTTTCCCCATACCCATGTTCTTTATACAGCGGGCTACGGAACCGATGTTGCCCGGGAACTTGGGTTTTTGCAGAACAATGGCAAAATTTTCAAACCGTGCCGCAGTCATATCTTCTCCGACCTGTGTTTATTTACTTGCCGCTCTCTGTCTGTCATCGGGGTTTGAAATAGTCAGCAGGGCGACATAGTGCGTCCTCCCGAGAGTGAACCGGCTTGCCAATTCAGCAGAAAGTGCCTGTAGAGTGATGACGGCACCCGAAAGGGAACCAGTAGATTCGCCAGACAGTGCCTGACGAATCTTTTGCCACCCAAAACTGCTCTCCAAGGATTGCGCAGGCACTGTCTGCGCAATCTCTCGATAACAATCGTAGAAACAGCGATACTGTTCCAAAGAGCGCTTGGAGAATCCCCGACCCAACCGGGTAGTAAGTTCCTCGGAAATACGTTCGATCAGCCATTTTCCGTACAATTCCGAACGGGTGGCCCCACCTTGCTCGAACTCCACGATGTACCAGCCAAAGAGCCAGTTTCGAATCACAAGGGAAATATCCACCGACCGGGCGGCCCGTTTTTGCAACTCCCGGTGGGTTTCTTGAAAGAGAGTCAGTAACTGTTCAAATTTCATTCTCCCCCCTTACCATCCGCGTTCAGGTATTTTTTGATTGACCGGTTTCGAATGGAATCCTTCATCCTTAAGTCTGTTCAGCAATTTCATTAAAAATTTACACTGACTTTCCGACGGGATTCTTGATGGTATTTTTACGGCAACCTGTAAAATACTCATATCCTTCTCGTTCAGGTGTTTATTTAATACTCCAAATTTACTGATTCTCTTATACTGGCGGTATTATTATTGTCCATAAACTAACCCCGAAATATATTTTGCCTGTGATACTCAAGCAGATTATGATCAGGAAGGAATCGACTTGGCAATCGTATTTCTTTGTTGACATAGTCTGTAATGAATTCAAGATCATGTTGCTTGGACTCTTGCTGGTAAATAAGCGGTGAGACAACAATCCGCAAATCTCCACTAATTGATATTAATCCTTTGTCGAACGCACGATCATGAAGGGCATTTAGGCAAAGTCCATTTCTTGGATTCAATCGGTTTTTAGTGTCAGTGGACCATGGCACAATATGACTGGCAATTAGAAGTTCTGAAATAGAAATCCCCGTGATGCAGCATGTGTTGTCATAAGCTGATAAAATCATTTTCCTGAAGAATTCTTGCTTGATACGAACTTTCACGATGGATTCTCTCGATTTCCCTTCTTCAAATACGTCTTCTTCAGTGAAAGAATCTAAGTCCTTTAGGCTTTTCTTGTTCAGTTTCGCCATCTGAGCCTCACTCTGATAGGCCATATCATCCCAATTATCAAAGAACTCAGCCCAAACTTCTTTGTCAAGTTTACTGACATTTGATGCGCCTTTTCTATCCAGAGAAGGATCGATACTCGCAAAATTGGCAAGTTTGTAACTTACTGATCCCGGAGTTCTTCCCAGATTGATTGCCAATTCAATGATGTCTGGATTCCTCACATGAATTTTACCGAAAGAGGTTTTGCAATACAGGTTGATAGCAAGGATAAGTTCATCTCTTGTCCAAGGTTTTCGCTCAATCATATCCATTCTTTTCTTTCAATAACAACATGGCAACGGATCGGTTTTAGTTTAATTAAAACGTTTTATCCACCAGATCGGCTATTTGCCGCCAGCCTCGAAGATTGAAATAGTCGACGCAGAAATCGGCGCGCCGAGAAACCTCAAGGGTGGTACGGAGTCCTTCGAGAAAGTGATTTGCGATGTTGTCAAATATCTTGGGCAAGATGAGTCCTCATATTGTTCCCTCTTCTGTCCAATCAGCTCGGGCGAGGCTTCCGAACCGAACAGTAAAGCCCCTGCTTGCCTGTTGATAACCGGAGAGTATCGGAGCTCCGATACTATTTACATGCTTGATATTGTGCAACAATAAGCGATTCGCAAAAAATTTCCCTATTCGCAAATAGTTGCTTTCCTGTCTCAAGGTCTGATCGTATAAATGGTATCGAGGGACTGTCGGGCTTCCTGATAAATCCGGGCGGAAAGCCAGAGTGAAGATGCTTCGAGATTGCTCAATGCCTGTTCAGCTTCTTCCCGCAACAGATGCCCGTGGGCGGCATTCCAAAGAATGACGCCCAGCGACCCATGTACTTCCATATCCAAAAGGGAAACAAAAAGGCGTGTTGTCGAATCATCGGTAAGTAACCAAGCAGCTTTCTTTCGGCGCGCCAGCACCAGGGATTCCGCCTCGCCATCGTGGAGATCGCCGGATTCTTTCCACATTCCTACTTCTTTGATTTCATGCGGGGTAAGTCTTTCAACCTGAAGCCACTCCGGCCAAGGGTCCTTCAGTTGCAAGGTGTTTTGAACTTCCAGGTAAACTCGGTGGGGCAGGAAAAGGTTGCCCGTTCGCCTGTGCAAGGGCAGGCAATGGGCCTCGTAGAGATGGATAATCGGTCCGGCGTCGCAGACGATGGTTCTCATTTTGCCGCTTGGGCCTCTTTGATTGCCCAAGCAATATCTTCACGGGCGAAACGCTCCATCAGGTCAACGCGATTACGCCGGATAAATTCCGACATCGCCGCCAGGATAACATCCGGCTCGGACATGAAAAATCCTGCCTGTACATAATCGTTTATCCGCTCGGCAAGATTGTCCGGTAACGTTATCGATAGTGTTTTCATGGACGATTCCCTCCCCCTTCTAAAATATCACTTTAACTTCCCTATCATTTCTTGCTGTTCCCCGCAAGGATCATCAGGATCATCAAGATATTACACATACGCAGGTCGTATTATTTCTGCGGAAAAACGAAAAAGCCCCGGATTACTTATGCAATTTCATAAAGTAACCCGGGGCTTCGATTATTTACCAGCGCGACCGCCTGTCTTTCAGTCTTTGAAGATTGCCCCCGTGCTGGCTGACGTCACTAACTTGGCGTAGCGGGCCAGATAACCGGAGGTGATGGAGGGCGCTTTAGGTTTCAGTGCCTTCTTTCGTTTTTTCAGCTCCTCAGCCGACACTTTGAGGGTGATCTTTTTCTTCGGGATATCGATGGCGATAATGTCCCCTTCCCGGACCAGGGCAATGGGTCCCCCTTCGGCAGCCTCCGGAGAGATGTGGCCGATGGCGGCGCCGCGGGTGCCGCCGCTGAAGCGGCCATCCGTCAACAGGGCAACGGTGGTATCCAGGCCCATCCCGGCGATGGCCGAGGTCGGGGCCAGCATTTCCCGCATCCCCGGGCCGCCTTTGGGACCTTCATAACGGATCACCACGATGTCCCCGGCCTTGATCTTGCCGCCGAGAATCGCCTTGATGGCGTCGTCTTCCGAGTCGAAGACCCGGGCGATGGACTCGTTGACCAGCATATTTAACGCTACGGCGGATTGCTTGACAACACAGCCGTCAGGGGCCAGATTCCCTTTGAGGATAGCGATCCCGCCTTCCTTGGTGTAGGGATTTTTGAGGGTGCGGATAACGTCATCATCGAGGACGATGGCGGATTTGATATTTTCCCCCACTGTTTTTCCCGTAACCGTTTTGGCCTTTTCATCAATGACGCCCAGAGAGCTGATACGTTTCATAACCGCCTGGATCCCTCCCGCCGCGTCCAGGTCTTCGAGGTGATGCGCTCCCGCCGGGCTAAGCTTGCAGAGGTTCGGGGTCTTTTTGCTGATCTCGTTGAAGATGTCCAACTCCAGTTTGATGCCCGCCTCGTGGGCAATGGCAGGGATATGAAGGACCGTATTGGTCGAGCAACCCAGGGCCATATCCACGGCAATGGCGTTTTTAAAGGCCGCAAGTGTTGCGATATCCCTTGGTTTTGTTCCCTTTTTGAGGAGGTCCATGATCTTCATCC
>DMAT01000248.1 GCA_003451635.1 Syntrophus sp. (in: bacteria)
TCGCCATCGATTCCATCCCCGCCATCCTCGCCGTGACTACCGATCCGTTCATAGTATACACATCCAATGTTTTTGCCCTTATGGGACTTCGGTCACTGTTCTTCGCCCTGGCCGGTTTAATGAGCATATTCCACTACATCCGCCATGGCCTGGTGGTCATCCTGATGTTTGTCGGCATCAAGATGCTTCTCCAGGGCTTCTTTCATATCCCCATCGGCTGGTCCCTGGGGTTCATCGCCGGCACCCTGGCAATCGCTATAATTGCCTCCATCCTCCGCCCCCATAAAATGGAGATGGTTGTCAACCCGGAGGACGGGAAGGATAATCCATAAAAACAGTCTCTGATTAAATAATCGTTCGTCTAAGGAGGGAACCATGGCCGACGAAATAACAGCAAAAACAGACGCCCTGAAATCCAAAGCTCTTATCCTCAGCAGCATCGCGACCTATCAACCGGGGTCCATTGTCAGCCGGGAGATCATCAAGAAAACCACCGGCACGGTTACCGCCTTTGCCTTCGATGCCGGCCAGGGGCTGAGCGAGCATACGGCCCCCTTTGACGCCCTGGTTTACATCCTGGACGGGGAGGCGGAAATCAAGATCGCCAAGAAAGCATATCGGCTCCAGGCAGGGGAGTTCATTATCATGCCCGCCCACGAACCCCACGCCCTCCAGGCAGTCGAAGCCTTCAAGATGATGCTGGTGATGATCAAGGAATAGTGCAGGAAATCATGAGATCTATTCAAACGCTCCCCGGCAAACCATCGAAATCGGAGCTCGTGCGCTGGCAGAAACTGTCCATGAGCAAATACCGACGACGGGAGGGGCTTTTCCTGGCCGAGGGGCGCAAGGTCATCGAGGATTTACAGAAAAGCCGTTGGCAAATCGAAGCCCTCCTGGGAATGGCAGGGAAAGAGGATATCTATTCGCGATTTCCTGGGACCCCCTCCGTTTATCCGGACAACGGCAAAGCGAGACCGGGGGCCGGAACGGCTGAAGGTAAATCGGTCCCAAGGTATATCCTCTCAGAGAATGAGTGGGGGAAACTCAGCCAGGATCAGGCGCCGGAAGGAGTTATGGCCGTCGTAAAAATACCGGCTCCCGGAAATTGGCAGGCGCGGCTCCAGGCATCGCCCGGACATGCCCTGCTTGTCGATGGCATCAACAACCCCAACAACCTGGGAGCGATTATGAGGACGGCCCACTGGTTCGGTTTTGCCATGGTGTTCCTGAGCGCAGGCGCGGTGGACTGGACCCACCCCAAGGTCGTGCGGACCTCCATGGGCAGTCTTTTTCATCTGGAGATTTTTGATAACCTCAATTTCCGTGAAATTCTTCCTGTCGTCCGGACAACCCATTTACTGATCGGCAGCGATGTGCGTCAAGGCGTTGCCCCCCACCGACAGCAGGAAAGAACCGCTCTGCTTCTGGGCAGTGAGTCCCACGGAGTCCCCGACGCGTTCCTTGAAACAATCGACGAAAAATGGCATGTGCCAGGGGCAGGGCGCGCCGAATCACTGAGCCTTCCCCAGGCTGCGGCCATTATGATGTATGAACTTACCAAAGGGAGCATGCATGGCAGAGTACCTACAGATCACCACGACCACTGAAAATAAGGCTGAGGCCGAAATAATCGCCAGGGTGCTTATCGAAGGAGGCCTGGCCGCCTGCGTCCAGATCGTTGGCCCCATAACCAGCACGTATTCATGGAAAGGGCGAATAGAAACGGGCGAGGAATGGCAATGCCTTATCAAGACCAGGGCCGATCTCTTCGGAAAGGTTGAAAGATCCATCAAGTCGGTCCATTCATACGAAACACCGGAGATTATCGCCCTCCCCATCAGGGCAGGAAGCCGGGAATACCTGGACTGGATGGCAGGGTTGCTGCCCCGGGAAACTTGATTTTTTAAAGGGAAATATTTTCATTTCCGGAAACATATCAATTGACAGAGCACGTTAATCTCATTAAAGTGGCAGGCTATGGGGAAAAAGGGACTTTACAAAACTGAAAAGCTTCTTTTATGACTTATCGGGGCGCCTTATTAATCATCATGCTGATATGTCTATGTTCCTGCTCTTCAAAGCCGGCAACGCAGACGTCCTCACAGGCATCGTCAAGCCAGGCCCCAATGGCTTCACTGGAGCCAGGACCCAGTCCTGTTACCGCAGGCAGCGTTCCAAATCGTGTCTTCGGGCCAAAGGACATCCAGATCCATTACAAGGCGGCGGCCAATTTAAACTACTATGAAAACAAGGGCCACACGATTTTACTTGTCATCTATCAGTTAAACGGCCTCAACGCCTACAATCAGCAGATAAAGACGGCGGACGGTTTGAGCAAGCTCCTCCAGGCGGAAAAATTTGATAACAGCGTCACCGGCGTTGATCAGGCCTTTATTGAACCGGGAGAGGAAAAGACTCTAACCCTTGACCGTTATGAAAATACCCAGACCATCGCCGTGGTCGCGGGATATTACAACCTGCAACCGGGACAGGTCAACCGGACCTTTGATGTTCCCGCAACCACGGACAAGCGCGGCATATATGGTTTCCGGTCCGACGTGTCCTGGATTGATCCAGTCTCTATAAATATTTTCTTGGGACCCAACTCCATTCATGAGGTTATCGTAAAATGACAGATCCGATAAGGCCGATTTTCTGGTACCAGGGGCTTTTTCTCCAGCCTCAGCATTTCCAGTGGCAAGATCTCCACGATCAGTACCGCCTCTATCCCCTTCAGAATTACCTGCAGCCTTATTTCTGGGGCTTGGGTCGGCTGCGCATCCAGGAAGAATCTCTGAAGAATCAGATGTTTGAGATTCTGGGAATGCAGATTCTCTTTCGGGACGGAACCTGGATAGTTTTCCCCGGCACGGGCGATGTGCAGCCCCGTTCCTTCAAGGGAACCTGGACAGAAATGGATAAACCTTTTATTATCTACCTAGGTTTGCGCAAATGGAATCCCCGGGGGGGAAACGTGACTGTCTTGAAAAATCCGGATGATTTAGCTGGCGTAGCCACCCGCTTTGCCTCCCCCGCTGACCCGGAGGAAGCCAAAGATCTTCATCAGAGCGGCCCCAGTGCCCAGGTCAAATTTCTGAACCATGTCCTGCGAATTTTCTGGGAAAATGAAGTCGAGGGCGCCGGAGATTATGAGTTGCTCCCCCTGGCCCAACTGGAATTCAACGGTAATGAAATCATTCTCTCGCCGACATATATCCCCCCCGTTCTCAGTATCGCCTCCTCGGATATTCTCGCGGGGCTGGTCAAGGGCATTCGGGAGGAAGTGACGCTACGCTGCAGCGTCCTGGAGGAATATAAGCATCCCAAGCTCAACCAGACCGCACAGGCTGCCCAGGATTCCGATGAATCAAACTATATGGTCTTCCTCCTCGCCCTGCGGGCCTTGATCCGTTATGTACCCCTGCTGCACCACCATACCGCGGGAAGCCCTCATATCCACCCGTGGACGGTCTATGGCATCCTCCGCTCCCTCGTAGGTGAATTGAGCGCGTTTACCGACCGCATCGACGCCCTGGGCCGCTTGAAAGACGGGACGGAACTCCTCCCCCCCTACCGGCACGATCAGCTCGGTTCCTGTTTTCAGGAAGTAAAGACCCTCATCGACGAACTCTTGAACGGCATTATGATCGGCGCCGAAAATGTCATTCATCTGATCCGCGAGGGGGACTACTTCCGGGCCTTAATCCCGGTAGAAACCTTCGACAATCGCAATCTCTTCTATCTCATGCTGAGAAGCAGCGTAAATAGCGAGGAATGGGAGCAAACCATCCAGCATATGGTCAAGATCAGCAGCGCCGAACGTCTCCCCGTCCTCATCAAGCGGGCCCTGCCGGGAATGCCCCTGGATCAGGTTACCATCCTTCCTCCGGGGTTACCGCGCCGTCCCGATTCCACCTATTTCAGGCTTGAACGCAGCAATGCGGAATGGTCGGAAATACAGAAGCAACAGAACATTTGCCTTTATTGGAGCCATGCTCCGGAAGACACCCTGGCGGAAATCATCGTAATCAAAAAGTGAGGCAGCCATATAAGCTGGAAACAATGACCTTTATGGGTAACTGGCAGGTAAAACAATGCAACTGAGCGACTGCGTCATGGGACTGATGGCCTATACCACCTACATCTGTCAGGGACGGATGAACAATCCACCCCCTTACGAGGAAACCCGCCGGCGCTTTGATGATCTTATTGAGGAGGCCGGGCAGCGCTGTCAGGAGGCCGGTTTTAATGAGGACGACTGGCAGGCGTCGCTGTTTGCAGTCTGTGCGTGGATTGACGAAACCATCCTCTGTTCGGAATGGCCCGAACGAGGCAAATGGCAGGAAGACCAATTGCAGCGGCTTCACTTCCAAACCATGAATGCCGGGGAGGAATTTTTTACCCGTTTAGCGGAACTGGACCCGGAGGCCACGGCAATCAGGGAAGTTTACGCCTACTGCCTTGCCCTGGGATTCAAGGGACGATATTTTCTGCCCGAAGACGACAAAAAGCTCGTGGAAATCCAGAAGGCCAACCTGCTTTTGGTCAAAGACAACCTGGATATGAGTGTTACGGAAAAGCTATTCCCCGATGGATACAGCGGCGCGACCGGTGAGGTCAAGCGCAAACGCTGGCACCGGGGTCTTTCGCTCTACGGACTTATCATAGTAGCCATCTCCCTGCTCGGCGTTATTGCCCTGTTTTCCGTTTACAAGGCCTTGCTTTTAAACATAACCCAGTCCTATTTCGGAACGGGATTCTGATTATGCTGAAAAAAATCCTGAAAATATCAGCGATTATCATCCTGCTCCTCATTCTGGCCGGGTTCCTGTACTGGATCACCATGAAAAAGGGCTGGCCCTGGTGGACGGGGGCCACGATCTTTGCAGGTATTGTCGGCCTTGTCGTTGCCGCTGTTTTTCTGAAAAGATACCTCTTGCGGCGACGGGAAAGAAAATTCGTTCGCCGGGTCGTGGAATTAGACGAGAGCGCCATCAAGGGGCTCCCCCTCCATGAAAGGCAGCAACTCCAGGAACTTCAGGAGAAGTGGAAGGAATCCGTGGAACTTCTCAGGGATTCCTATCTGCGAAAGAAAGGCAATCCCCTCTACGCCCTGCCCTGGTATCTCGTTATCGGCGAATCGGGGGCGGGAAAGACCTCGGCCATCAAAAGCGCCCGCCTGAGCTCCCCCCTTACGGATATCGCCAGGACAGCCGGGATTACGGCAACCCGCAACTGCGACTGGTGGTTTTTCGAGGAAGCCATCATTCTCGATTCCGCAGGACGCTATACCATTCCCATTGAAGAGGACCGGGACCGGGAGGAGTGGGAAAGGTTCCTTACTCTCCTTTCCAAGTACCGGCGGAAGGAACCCCTTAACGGAGCTGTCGTTGTAATTGCCGCCGATGCCCTCCTCGCAGGAGGAAGCGACAAGCTGCGCCTGGACGGTCAGAGTATCCGCAAGCGCATCGACCAGCTCATGCGCGTTACGGGGGCAAAATTTCCCGTTTACATCCTTGTAACCAAAATGGACATGGTCTTTGGTTTTGTCGAGTTCTTCAATTGTTTTCCCGATGGAGATTCATCCCAGGCGATGGGCTACATGAACCGCAAATTCAACCCATACTGGCATGAGGTCCTCGCCCAGGCCTGGGCGGACATGACGATCCGTCTGCGAGATCTGCGCCTGATGATGACCCACCAGGCATGCGCACCGGGCCCGGCCGCCCTTGTTTTTCCCGGTGAATTTGAGCGGCTCCGCCCGGGACTGGAAGTGTTCGTAAGATCCGTATTTGAAGAAAATCCCTACCAGGAGACGCCGCCCCTGCGGGGACTTTACTTTTCAAGCGCCAGACAGGACAGCCAGCCAACTTCCGAACTTTTTGATTATTTGGGACAACCGGCCCTGGTTTCCCAAAGTGAGGAAGCGGGAAGGGATCTTTTTCTCAAAGATCTCTTCCGGAGTATTCTTCCAGGTGACCGCAACCTCTTCAGACCCATTCTCGAATTTATCCGTTGGCGTCGTCTGACCGCCAACACCGGCCTTTTGGCCTGGCTTTTAATCTGCCTTTCCCTGTGTGGATTTCTGACCATGTCTTTTATCCACAATCGCATGACGATCGATAAGTTCCGGATGGATTTTAAGCAGCAACAAGCCGTTCTCAGCCAGGATGAAACTTCGGATCTGCTCATGATCGAAAGGATGAGGCTCCAGATTCTCGACCTGGAAAAGGCCAACCGCTACTGGCTCATCCCCCGCCTCGGCCTCGACGAGAGCCTCGACGTAGAAAAGGCCTTTAAGGCGAAATATGCTCAGCTCTTCAAACAGGGCATCATGGACAACTTCGACAGGAATCTAATGAAGCGCCTGGATGATATTACCCGGGAAACCCCGGAGGATAATCTGGCCGATTACTACGGTTATGTCGTATCCCGGATCACTGTCCTCCGGGAATATCTTAAAAGCGGCAAGATCAAACAGACTGACGCCTACCGGAAAAGCTCCGCCGACCTTATTGCCCTGATGTATCCCAAGACGGCCCCGGATATCGCCGCCATTTTCGCTGACAACTACTTTGCCTATCTGAAATGGGGGAAGAACAAGCGGACGGCGGAAACAAATCTGGAGATTTACCAGACCGCCCTCGCGTCGCTACAGAAATCGGTTCCCGACATGAAATGGCTGGTCAGAATATGGATACCCGACGCCTCGCCGGTGCAATTGAAGGACTTATGGGGAGAACCGGAGAGCACCGGCTTCGACGCCACTGTAACCGTCTCCGGGGCCTACACCAGCCAGGGACGCCAGCATATCGAAGCCTTTATCGGAATCATTGAAGCGGTGACGGCAGATAAAGAGACCTTTACAAAGAGAAAAACCAATTTCTGGAACTGGTATCAACAGGAGTTTACCAACGCCTGGACCTCTTTCGTCCGCCATTTCCCGGAAGGGGAAGATGGACTCCAGACGATGGCCAGCCGACGGACCATGGCTACCCTCATGACCACCGATCATAGCCCATATTTCCGTCTCATCCAGAGGATTGCCGAGGAATCGGCATGGATTGGGGCCGACAAACTCCCTCCTTGGTTGGCCGTCATCGTCGAGCTGAATGAAATTCAGAAATTAGCCAAAAGTGAAGCCAAGAAAACATCGGCATCCCTTCTCGACAAACTTTCCGGCGAAAAGGAACAACTTGCCCAGAGGATACGTTCAGATATGGACCGGAATAAACTGGATACCATGAAAAAGCGCCTGGATGCCCTGAAGGTCTGGCAGGATTATGTAACCTCTCTTGACAAAATCGGTCCCGCCGCCACATCCCAGGAAGTAGGCTATC
>DMAT01000111.1 GCA_003451635.1 Syntrophus sp. (in: bacteria)
CATGTTCGGGACCGGCGGGGAGGGCTTTATGCGCCTGAATATTGCCTGTCCCCGCTGCGTCCTCACTGAGGCCCTCTCCAGAATCGCCGGGGCGGTAAACGGGATATGCCGTTGATTTACGGGATGAGCCGTATAGAAGTTGTGCTTCGTAACGTATCATGGTACTTGTAACTTATAAAACAATTTTATGTAGAGGAGGTAACTGTTATGAGCGAAGAAAAGGTAAGAGAGAGCATCAGAATCAGCCGACGCAGCGCTCTGAAAGCAGTGGTCGGCATCGGCTCGCTGGCAGCGATTAACGGCTTGGGGATGCATCTCACGGGAGGACCGGTGGAAGCGGCGGTAAAAAAAATACCTGGGAAATGGGATGAAGAATATGACATGGTTATCATCGGTTCCGGTTTTGCGGGCCTGGCCGCTGCTGCTGAGGCGGGATCCCGCGGCAACAAGGTACTCATTGTGGACAAGATGCCGATCCTTGGCGGGAACTCCATTATCAATGGGGGTGGCTACTGCGCCTGGACGGACAAACTCAATCTGCGCAAAACCCTGAATCGGGGAGATGACAGCGCCCAATTGCACTATGAAGACACCCTCAANNCACCTGGTGCGGATTCTCGTCGAGCAGGCGCCGGAGGCCCTCAACTGGATGATCGATGAGGGTGACTTGAAGCTGCGTCCCATGCTTAACCGTATCGGCGGCCACTCAGCCTACCGCGGGCATATCAGTATCGACGGAACGGGAAAGCCTTTCGTCGAGGCCTTGAAAAAGGTAGCGGACCGCGGTGGTGCCAAGATTCGCCTCAACACCAAGATTACCTGGCTATGGCGTCGTGATTGGGATGGTCCCGTCCTCGGCGTTCAGGCGGAAACGGGCCGGCGGACCAGAAACATCAAGGTTAAAAAGGCGGTTATCGTCACTTCGGGTGGCTTCAGTCGCGACGTTCAGATGCGCACATCCCTTAACCCCAGCCTCGTCGCCGAATACAATACGACCAATCAACCCGGGGCCACGGGGGAATTGATCCGTTACGCCCAAGCCGTCGGTGCCGATACGCTCCATCTAGCGTTTATCCAGCTCTATCCAACGGCTGAACCCAACACAGGCGTCCTCGACGCCTGGGCGCTCTACCCTTCGCGCAGTCCAAGCAATGGGGCGCTCTTCGTCAATCGGGAGGGGAAACGGTTTGTCAGCGAATTGGAACGGCGCGATGTCGTTTCCCGCGCCGAAATCAAACTCGTCAACAAGCCGGCTTACACGATTTTCGATCAGCGGATCGTACCGATGATGACCACACCGCAGGAAATCGAGTCCGGCATCGCCAAAGGACGGGTATGGAAGGCCGATACCCTGGCGGAACTGGCAAAAAAGATGGACCTTCCGCCCAAAATAGTTGAAGAAACGGTGGCCAAGCACAACCAGTATATCACGGCCGGCAAGGACCCCGATTTCAATAAACCGATTACCAAGCAAATGCGCCCCCTCGCCGAAGCGCCGTTTTACGGTGTCAGCCAGTGGCCGGCCATCCATCATACCATGGGCGGCCTGCGCATCGACGCCACGGCCCGGGTCATCGATATTTGGGGCAAACCGATTCCCCGTCTCTATGGGGCCGGCGAAGTAACCGGAGGGATCCACGGGTCCAACCGGTTGGGCGGCAATGCGACGGCTGAATGCGTGGTCTTCGGCCGGATTGCCGGCATAAACGCCGCCAAGGAAAAATAATCTCAGCAACCGCACATGGGGGCTCATGCCAGCAGGCATGAGCTTTCCTTGCCTTCGCCATCATCGGCCCCGGCGTCGCTGCCGCCGGGGCGATCAGGGACGGATGTTCACATTCCCGATATCTGAAGAAAAATACGGCGCTCGCGGGGGCGGTTGTCGAAGTCGATCAGGGCCAACTGCTGCCAGGTCCCGAGGACCAGGCGCCCCCCGGCGACGGGGATGGTTACCGACGGTCCCAGGAGGGCGGCCCGGACGTGGGCGTAGCCGTTGCCGTCTCCCCAGCGGGCGTCGTGACGGTAGGGGATGCCGGTCGGAGCCAGTCGTTCCAAGGCGCCCACGAGGTCCCGGACGACGCCGCCTTCATATTCGATGGTTGTGATCGAGGCGGTGGAACCGGGCACGGAGATGAGGGCCTGGCCTTCATTGATCCCAGCCTCCCGCACCTTTTCCGCCACCTCGTCGGTGATGTCGATGACATCGGTTCCCGCCGACGTAGGGTATGTCAAATGGTAACTGAAAATGTTCATCCAAATGCTCCCGTCTAGCGAGATTCCATGACCTTTTCCGCAGTCTCTGCCGTCGATAGCATGGCCTCCCGATGGGCCTCCACGTCCCCGATATCCATGACGCCGCAGGCCCGGATTAGATAGCTTTCCTCGAAACCGTACCATTTGAAGAAAGAATCATAGCGGGGAAAAACGTCGTCGAACTGCCGGTCGTCCGGCTGGCCCTGGGTGAGGATAAAGACCAACTTTTTCCCCGGTGGCAGGCGGCTGGGATGGGGGTTGGTGACATAGTCCGAAGCGAGGAAAGAATAGGTCCGGTCAATGAAGGCCTTGAGCTGGCTGGCGACCTCACCGTAGTAAATAGGCGAGGCCATGACAAGGACATCGGCCCCGCGGACCGATTCCAGAACCGATTCCAGATCATCTTTGAGAATGCACTTGTCTGATTTGGTCTTGCAGCCCATGCAGGCCTGGCATCCCCGGTAGGTTAATTTGTTGAGCTGAATCATCTGGATCTTGGCTCCCAGCTCCTTTGCCCGCTCACAAAGGCGTTTCGCCAAGGTGGAGCTGTTTCCTTTCGATCTCGGACTTCCTAAAAGACAAACGATTTTCATGTTATCCCTGCCTCCTCTCTTGCCTGCGCAGACACAAAGCTTTAATGTCTCTATACCATGAAGGGGTAAAAAAATCAGCTATGTAAAGGATCATGGTCAAAGAAAAGCCTTCAATGAGATATATGCACTCGATATAACTTGCAAAAAAATATAATCAGCCCCTTTTTTTGAAAGCCTCTTGCATTTCTCGCAACAATCCATAAAATAGGAACCAAAGACTTGGAAGGGAAGGTGGCATGGCCCCCGATTCTCAGCATGACGATCCTGGCTTTGGCGGCCTGACCGATACGGATTATGATGTCTCGCTGGACGAGCCGGCTATGTTTAGGGTGATCCTCCACAACGATCATTACACGGCCATGGACTTTGTCGTTGAGGTCCTCATGAGAGTTTTTCAAAAGCCCGTAGCGGAGGCGACAAAAATAATGATGGACATCCATCAACTCGGTCACGGTGTATGTGGGATTTTTACCTATGATATCGCGGTGACCAAGACATCACGGGTCCACGCCATGGCCAAAACCAGGGGTTTTCCCTTGAGGTGCAGTTACGAAAAGGAATGAATTTTGCGGTAACTTAATCCTGAAGCCGGGCATCATTACCCCGTCCCGCTTCAGTTTGCAGGAGAAACAGGAGTAACCAATGAAAATCAGCGAAGAGCTTGATTCCATATTCAGGGCAGCCTATACGGAGGCAAAGCTCAGGTCTCACGAATACCTGACCCCCGAGCATATACTTTTTGCCGCCCTGTTTTTTGAATCTTCCGGCGACATTATCCGCGCCTGCGGGGGGGACGTAAAAAACCTGCAGATGCGGCTGGAAGATTTTTTTGCCACTAAAATGCTGAAAATGAAAAAGGAAACGGATCCGGTGCAGAGCGCCAGTTTCCAGAACGTCATTGAGAGGGCGGTCTGGCACACCACCTCGGCCCAGAAGGGAGAGCTCGATATCGGCGATGTCCTCATTTCCATTTACGATGAGCGGGAGTCTTATGCCGCCTTTTTCCTCCATCGGGAGAGCATTACGAGAATCGATCTCCTGAATTACGTTTCCCATGGCATTGCCGCAGCGCCCAGGGAAAAGCCGGGGACGGCGGAAGGGGACAAGCGGACGGCCGCCGGGGAAAAGGAGAACAAGGTTCTCGCCACCTTTACGACGGAACTTGTGGAGAAGGCCAAAGCGGGAGAACTGGACCCCCTCATCGGCCGGGAAGACGTCATTGAAAGGACCATGCAGGTCCTCTGCCGGCGTTATAAGAATAACCCCGTCCATGTAGGGGAGGCGGGGGTGGGCAAGACGGCCATCACCGAAGGGCTGGCCCAGTTGATTGCCCAGGACAAGGTCCCCAAGCCCCTGAAGGGGGCCAAGATCTATTCCCTCGATATGGGGGCCCTGCTGGCTGGGACCCGTTACCGGGGGGATTTTGAGGAACGTTTGAAAAAGGTGATCGCCGAGCTCCAGAAGATCCAGAATGTGGTTCTTTTCATTGATGAAATACACACAATTGTCGGCGCCGGCGCCGCCTCCGGGGGGGCGATGGACGCCTCGAACATCCTGAAACCGGCCCTGACCTCGGGGAAGATGAAATGCATCGGCGCCACCACTTATGACGAATACCGGAAATGCATGGAGAAGGACCGGGCCCTGTCCCGCCGTTTCCAGTCCATCGATATCCCCGAGCCGTCCGTGGAGGATACGGTCAGCATCCTTACGGGCTTGAAGGACCGCTATGAGTCCTATCATCAGGTATCCTACACAGAGGATGCCCTGCGGGCCGCCGTGGAACTCTCGGCCCGCCACATCAACGAGCGGTATCTTCCCGACAAGGCCATCGACGTCATGGATGAGGCCGGCGCCAAGACCCGTCTGTATCGGGATGATCAGGAAGGGACCATTACGATCACCCCGGCAGATATGGAAATGATTGTGGCGCGGATGGCGCGGATTCCGGAAAAGTCTGTTTCTTCATCGGAAAGCACGCAGCTTCGCTTCCTCGATCTGGATCTGAAAACACATATATTTGGACAGGATCAGGCCATTGACATGGTTGTCCAGGCCATTCGACGCTCCCGGGCGGGATTCGGGGACAACAACAAACCCGTTGCCTCGCTGCTCTTTGCCGGTCCGACGGGAGTGGGGAAGACTGAATTGGCCAGGCAATTGGCTCTGTCCATGGGAATTCCCCTCCATCGTTATGATATGTCGGAATATCAGGAGAAACACACCGTTTCCCGTCTCGTCGGCGCCCCTCCCGGCTATGTAGGATTTGAAGAAGGAGGGCTCCTCACCGAGGCCATTCGGAAATCTCCCCATGCCGTCCTGCTCCTCGATGAGATCGAGAAGGCTCATCCCGATATCTTCAACACCCTTCTCCAGGTGATGGACTACGCCACTTTGACGGATAACAACGGCCGGAAGGCGGATTTCCGGAATGTCATCATTATCATGACCTCCAACGCCGGAGCCCGGGACATCGGCCGGGTGGAAATCGGTTTCGGCGAGCGCCGGATTAGCCGCCAGGCGGTGACCGAAGCGATCAAGAAGATCTTTACCCCCGAATTCAGGAACCGTCTCGATGCCGTAGTGACCTTCAATGGCCTGACCAGGGAGGATGTGATCAATATCGTGAAAAAACAGCTCCGGGAATTCCAGAAACAATTGGGCGAGAAGGATATTACTCTCGATATGACCGATGCGGCAATTGACTGGCTGGCGGACAAGGGCTACTCCGACGACTTCGGGGCCCGGCAGATTGCCCGTCTCATCCAGGAAAAGGTAAAGAATTTCTTTGTGGAGGAAGTCCTTTTCGGAAGGCTGGTGACGGGTGGGCCCGTTCGCGCCGATGTGGAGAATGACGAGATCGTCCTGAATGTCCTCGATGCCCATATTCCGGCTCACTGACGAGATCGTCTTTCCCCCGCCCCGTCTTGCCTCTGAAGGGGGGCTCCTCGCCTTCGGCGGCGACCTGGCCCCGGAGCGCCTGATTCTGGCTTACGAAAGCGGGATCTTCCCCTGGTATAGCGAGGGGGAGCCCATCCTCTGGTGGTCCCCGGACCCCCGCTTTGTCCTTTTTCCCGACCAGTTGAAAATCTCCCGCACCATGAGGGGTCTGCTGAAGAAAAGCCCCTTTACCGTTACCTTTGACAGCTGTTTTCATGAGGTGGTCAACGCCTGTCAGGAAGCGCGGAGAGGGCGGGAGGAGGGGACGTGGATCACCGCCGCAATGACGGCGGCCTATGTTCGTCTCCATGAACTGGGCCTGGCCCATTCCGTGGAGGCCTGGCGGGAGGGAAGCCTGGCGGGGGGGCTCTACGGTGTCTCCCTGGGGAAATGCTTTTTTGGGGAATCCATGTTCACGAAGATTCCTAACGCCTCCAAGGCGGCGTTTATTACACTGGTTAAAACCCTGGGGAGATATGATTTTCAACTCATCGACTGTCAGGTCTACACGGACCACCTGCACAGCCTGGGTGCGGAGATGGTTGGCAGGGAGGACTTCCTCCAGCTGCTGGGGAAGGCTCTTGATTACGAAACGCTCAGCGGCAACTGGCACTCGCTGACGGAAGCAAGAAGCCAAGACAGAGCTTGTTCCCAAAGGCCCCTTCCCTTTCCCCCGGCCTCATCCATGCTTGTCGGCGGCCGCCGGCGGGGATGTTCCCCCTATTTCGTCCCCCATAACAAATCATTGTCATCATAAGAAAAAAAGATTAAGGGGGAAGGAACGATTTGGAGGAGGTGTGAGGTATGAAAAAGAAGGAGATGGATTATTTTACCGCCCTGTATGATGTGGCCAGGGTGATTAATGCCTCCCTTGAACCGGTCCTGGTCCTGGAGAAAATCGTCCAGTGCGTAGTGAAGGCCATGGATCTCAAGGCGGCAAGCATCCGGCTTCTCGATGATCGGGAAAAGAAACTGGTCCTGGGGGGAGCATGCGGCCTTTCCGAGGATTACCTGCACAAGGGACCGATCCTGATCGATGAGAGCGGCATCGACAAAAAGGCGCTGAAGGGCAAGACGATCTACCTTAAAGACGCCCAGACTGATAAGGGCTTTCAGTATGGAGAAAAGGCAAAGGCGGAGGGCATCAAGTCGGTCCTCGTTGTGCCCCTGATGGTCGAGAAGAAAGCGATCGGTGTCCTGCGGGTCTATAGCGGCAAGGTCCGTGAGTTTAATGATAAAGAACTTCAGTTTCTCCAGGCTGTGGCCGACCTCAGCGCCATCGCCATTGAAAACGCCCGTCTCCATCAGATTCTCCAGGTTCGTTGTGAGCTGATGACGGCGCACAAATACCGCATTGATGACAATTAAGGGAGGTGCGACGATGATTCGTCTTGGTATAAACGGTTTTGGAAGAATTGGGCGGCAGGTGCTCAGGGCCGTCCTGGAGAGATATCCCCAGTCCCTGCAGGTCGCGGCCATCAACGATCTCTTCGATGTGGAGACCAATGCCCATCTGTTCAAATATGACACGAATTACGGCCGTTTTTCCGGCGACATGGCCGTGAAAAAGGACACCTTTGTCATCAACGGCCAGCCCATCAAGAACTTCGCCTTTCGCGACCCCGCATCAATCCCCTGGGATGACGAGGGCGTGGATATCGTGATCGAGAGCACCGGGCTCTTTCTCACCGGTCCCAAGGCGTCGGCCCATCTCCAGGCAGGGGCTAAGAAGGTGATCATTACCGCTCCCGCCAAAGAGGAAGACATCACCATCGTCATGGGGGTAAATCACAAGCAGTATTCCCCCCAGAAGCACCACATCATCTCCAATGCCTCCTGTACAACCAACTGCCTTGCCCCGCCGGTGCTGGTTATCCACCAGGTTTTCGGGATCGAGAAGGGGATGATGACGACCATTCATTCCTATACGAATGACCAGCGGATTCTCGATATGGCCCACAAGGACCTCCGCCGGGCCCGGGCGGCGGGCCAGAATATTATTCCCACGACTACGGGGGCGGCAAAGGCACTGAGCCTTGTGATTCCGGAGTTGGCCGGTCGTTTTGACGGCTATTCCCTCCGCGTTCCCACCCCAACCGTATCTATAGTCGATTTCACGGCGGAATTGAAGACGAAGACCACCACGGATTACCTCCGCAAGGTCCTGATCATGGCGGCCCGTAAATCACTCAAGGGGATCATGGCCTGTGAGGAGGATCGCCTCGTTTCGTCGGATTTCAAGGGGAACGAGCATTCCTCGATTATCGATCTGGAATTTACGCAGGTCCTCCACGAAAACATGGCCAAGGTTGTGGCCTGGTACGACAATGAATGGGGATATTCGTGCCGCGTAGCCGATCTCTCAAATTACATCGCCCAAAAAGGATTTTAGGAAGGCATGAGCGTTCACGTTCTGGTCATTGACGACGACGAGGTTGCCTGTGAGTTTCTCCAGGAAGCCCTAACCCGGGAAGGGTATGACGTTCAATACTATACATCGGCAAAGGCTGCACTCGCCGAAGATCTGTCCCGGTTTGATCTCCTTATGTCGGACATCCGGATGCCGGGGATGGACGGTCTGGAGTTTCTCAAACGGGTCCATGAGAAGTTGCCCGATCTGCCGGTGATCCTCATGACGGCTTACGGGTCCCTGGAAACGACCATGGACGCCTTGCGTCTCGGAGCGTGGGATTATATCAGCAAGCCCTTTTCCCCCGAGGCAATCCGGGGGATGGTAAAAAAGGTCCTCGATGTGAGGGAATTGCGCCAGCGGCGCGGCAGGGGAGCTCACAAGGTCAAGGAGGATCACCAGTTTATCGGCTCGTCGGCGACGATGGTGGACTTCTACAAGCAGGTGGCGCGCGTGGCCGACGCTGAGGCCAGCGTCCTCATCGAAGGGGAGAGCGGCACGGGCAAAGAACTTACCGCCCGTTCCCTTCATCAGTTAAGTATTCGCCGGGATAAATCTTTTGTGGTTGTTCACTGCGGCGCCATTCCCGATACCCTGTTGGAGTCGGAATTATTCGGATACGAGAAGGGGGCCTTCACCGGCGCCGATCACGCCCATCAGGGTCTTCTCGAATCCGCCCAGGACGGGACCATTCTTCTCGATGAGATCACCGAGATGTCCACGGGGCTTCAGGCCAAATTGCTCAGGTTTATGCAGGATGGAGAGGTGCGGCATCTGGGGGGGCATACGGTGCGTCACGTTTCCGTCCGGGTAGTGGCGGCGGCCAACAAGGACATCGATGAAGAAATTAAAAAAGGCAACTTCCGGTCCGACCTCCTCTACCGTTTCGTCGTGCGCCTCCACATACCGCCGCTGCGGGAGCACAAGGAAGATCTGCCCCAACTCGTGGAATCACTCCTGAAGAAACTGGGGTACCCCACGGTCCGGATCTCCGATGAGGCCATGGAACTTTTCCTGTCCTATGACTGGCCGGGAAACGTTCGGGAGTTGCAGAACGTCATCCAGCAGACCCTGCTTTTGTCTCCTTATGGACTGATTCTTCCGGAGTATCTGCCGGTCCGGTTTCAGAAGAAAAAAGAAAAGGAAAAAAATGATCTGTCTCCCCTGGAGGAGGCGGAACGGGATCAGGTCCTCCAGTGCCTGAAGGAAGTCATCTGGAATCAGACCCGCGCCGCCACGGCCCTGGGCATCGATCGTAAGACCCTGCGCTCCAAGATCCAGCGTTACGGGTTATTCAAAGGTTCGGAATCGGAATTTTCTCCCTGAAAGAAATCCATCCCCACCCCATTTCATCCTCATCTATTGCTGTTGCCTGTTCCCTATCGCCTGCTCATACACGGGCAGATAAAGGCTGACAGTGGTTCCTTCTCCCGGTTGTCCTTTGATCTCCAAATGCCCGGAATGAATTTTAATGATGTCCTGGACAATCGCTAGTCCCAGTCCTCTCAATCCTTCATCGCTGTGGGTGCTGAAGAAAGGCTCGCAGATTTTGGCCATAAGCTCCGGGGGTATCCCCGGTCCGTTATCCCCGATGGAAATGGCGATCCTCTGATTTACTGCATCCAAAACGGCAAGGACGGTGATGACGCCTTCATCTCTTCCGGAAAGGGCTTCCGTGGCATTTTGGATGAGGTTCAGCAAGGCGGTCTGAATCCGGTAGCGGTCAACAAGGAGGGGGGGAAGATCCGGGGGCGCCTGAACCCGAATGGCGATATTCATGTTTTGGATCATGGGTTCCACGAGGGGCAGGGTTTCGTTTAACAGTTCCTCTACTGTTGTGGCCTCGAAATGGGGTTCCGGCGGCCTGGTCACCCGCCGAATGTTCTGAATAACCGTATGGAGCCGCTGTGTTTGCTGAACGATGAGTTCCAGTTTGCGGTTGACGTCGGGGGGCCAATTCTCTCTTTCGAGGAGGAGCCTGGCAAGACCGGCAATGGAATGGAGGGGCGTCCCCATATCGTGAGCCAGGGTAGCCGTCAGATAACCCATGGCGGTAAGTTGCTGGAGCTGATTTACCTGATTTTGCAGCTGGACGACCTTGAGGGTCTCCTCCTGAACGCGATTCTCCAGATGTTCCGTCAATTCGAGATTGCGCGCCAGAACCTGCTCGATCTCTCCGGCCATATCATCGAAGTGGGCCGCTAAATGTCCCAGTTCGTCTTGCCTTTTGAGATGGATGCGATGCTGGTATTTCCCTTCCTGAAATTCATCGATCGTTTTGGTTATGGTTCGGAGCGACCTTCCGATCAACCAGTCGTAACTGACAAACAGGACGATGAAAATAATGAGCAAGAGGCCTAGACTGCTGTAGAGGAGCATGATCTTCGCC
>DMAT01000442.1 GCA_003451635.1 Syntrophus sp. (in: bacteria)
TCCTGCCGGTTAAGGCGGCAACTTCACGGGCCATACCGATCATACTCAGACAATCGGACCGGTTCGGTGTAACACTGACATCCAAAACCGTATCACCCAGATTCAGGGCCTTCTCCAGCGGTGTCCCGAGCGCCAGACCTGCCGGTAATTGCATGATACCGGATGCGTCATCACCGATTTCCAGTTCCGTCTCCGAACAGAGCATGCCGTCGGATTTCTCGCCGCGCAATACCGTTGATTTGATCGTGTATCCACCGGGAATAACCGCTCCAACCTTTGCCAGAGGCACCACATCCCCGGCTTTAATATTTTTAGCGCCACAGACAATCGGATACGTCCCGGTTCCGTCCGTCACATCGCACAAAGACAGTTTATCCGCACCAGGATGGGGTCTGACTGATAAAATTTTAGCGACTGCAACGCCTGTAAATTTATGAGACAGCGTCTTGATTTCATCGACTTCCAGACCGGCCATGGTTAAACGGTCCGCAAGTTCCTGCGCCGTTAAGTCCAGATCAATATAATCTTTAAGCCATTTGAGACTGACCAGCATGAGATAAAGCTCTCCTAGAATTGTTTAAGGAATCGAATATCGTTTTCAAATAAAAGACGAATATCGGTAATACCGTATTTCAGCATGGCAATGCGCTCCAGACCAAGCCCAAAGGCAAATCCGGAATAAACTTCGGCATCATAACCGACATTTTTAAAGACAGCGGGGTCGACCATGCCGGACCCTAAAATCTCCAGCCAGCCGCTTTGTCCGCAGACGCGGCAGCCTTTTCCCTGACAAATGACGCAGCAAATATCCACTTCCGCCGACGGCTCGGTAAAGGGGAAAAAACTGGGACGAAACCTGAGGAGGATGTCCGCTCCGAAGATCTGCTTCAGAAAGTAGGTCAAGGTTCCCTTCAGATCTCCGAAGGTTATACCTTTGTCCACCATGAGGCCCTCGATCTGATGGAACATGGGGGTATGAGACACATCGGAATCGGGGCGGTAAACCCGTCCGGGAGAAAGGATCCGCACCGGCGGTTTCATCTTTTCCATGGTCCGGATCTGGACCGGTGAAGTATGGGTCCTCAGGACGATGTTTTCTTCCACATAAAATGTATCCTGCATGTCCCGGGCCGGATGATCCTTGGGAATATTCAAGGCCTCAAAATTGTAGTAATCCGTCTCGACCTCCGGGCCTTCGACGACGTTGAATCCCATCCGGGCAAAGATACGGCATATTTCCTGAGAGACCCTGGTAACCGGATGAAGATGGCCGATTCCCACGGCCCTTCCCGGCAGGGTGACATCGATGGTTTCTTTGAGAAGGACATCATCCTTGCGAGACGACTTGAGCTTCTCCAATGCCTCGTCGATGGCGAGAGAAAGGCTTTCTTTTATTTCATTGCTCCGCTTCCCGAAGAGAGGCCTCTCTTCGGCTGTTACCGCACTGATTTGGCGGAGCATTTGCGTCAACACACCCTTGCGGCCCAGATATCTGGTGCGGAGCTCGTTCAAGGCATCTTCCGAAGTCGCCCCCGGCAACTCCAGCATCACCTTATTTTCAAGCTCGTCGAGGGTCTTCAGCATGAAGGCAGTTTCCCTTTTGCCATGGTTACGATCTCCGTAAAGGCCTTGGGATCATGAACGGCCAGATCCGCAAGTATCTTGCGGTCAATCATTACCTCCGCCTTTTTCATGCCGTCAATCAAACGACTGTAGCTGATCTCATTCATCCGGGCGGCGGCGCTTATCCGGGCAATCCAAAGCCTCCGGAAGTCACGTTTACGAACCCGGCGATCCCGGAACGCATATTTCATGGACCTGTTTACCGCCTCCGTTGCCGTCCTCAACAGACGGCTCCTGGCGCCAAAGAATCCTTTTGCTAGTTTAAGTATCTTCCTACGCTTTTTCTTGGCCGTAACGGCCCTTTTTACCCTTGGCATGTTTTCCTGTCTCCTTCAGTGATCTTGCAGATGCCGGCGATGCCGGATCTTATCCCGCTTTAATTTTTATTGTATTACCTTTTTTTACAGATAGGGAAGCAAACGCTTGAGGGCTGCTTCATTAGTTTTGTCCGCAACTGCCGACCTTCTCATATTCCTTTTCCGTTTTGATGATTTTGACGTAAGAATATGACTGGAAAAGGCCTTCGCCCGCTTGACCCTCCCCGTACCTGTCAGGGAAAAACGCTTGGCGGCGCCCCGATGTGTTTTCATTTTTGGCATGTTAGATTTTCTCCTCGGTATAAATGAATTTTATTTTTTCGGTACAATAACCATAATCATACTCCTGCCTTCAAGCCGGGGATGCGTTTCGATAACCCCCACATCCATGAGGGCATCCCGAAGCTTTTCCATAACCTTCTTACCAAGGTCGGCATAGGAAATTTCTCGCCCTCGAAACATCATGGTTATCTTAACCTTGTCGTTTTGCTGCAAGAACTTTTTTATATGACGGACCTTCACTTCCAGATCATGCTCCTCCGTCTTCGGCCGCAATCGTATTTCCTTGATCTGTATTATGGTTTGACTTTTTCTTGCATCCTGAATTTTTTTACTCTGCTGGTATCTAAACTTTCCATAATCCATGATCCGGCAGACTGGAGGGCTGGCAGTAGGGGAGATTTCCACAAGATCAAGACCAGCTTTGGCGGCAAGGTCAAGGGCCTCTTTGAGAGGCATAATCCCCAATTGCCGTCCCTCTTCAATCAGCCTGACTTCAGCAGCCTTAATTTCTTCATTGATACTTAACTCCTTAGCGATACGTCACCTCCAGCTATTCGCTTATTAAAAAAGATGGCCCCACCTTGCTTCCCTGGGTAGATTTTCAATAATCCTCCGCCCTTCCTGAAATGAGGACATGGAGAAATAAGTTATTGGTAATTGCGGTTCCGCTCCTGGATGAGATTGATAAAATCCGGAACAGACATGGACCCGAGATTGTTCCCGTCACGCTGCCTGGGAGAAACGGCATCTTCGGCCATTTCACGATCCCCGATGACCAGCATGTAGGGTACTTTCTGCATCTGGGCCTCACGGATTTTGTAGCCCAGTTTTTCATTGGAAAAACTTTTTTCCACACGAACGCCGGCATCCAGAAGTTGCTGATATACTTTTTCTCCGTGGGGGATATGTTTCTCTGTCACCGTCAGAATCGAGGCCTGTACCGGGGAGAGCCAAACGGGAAAGGCCCCCGCATGGTGTTCGATGAGGACGCCCATGAAGCGCTCAATGGCCCCAAGGATGACGCGGTGAAGCATTACGGGACGATGTTTTTCACCGTCCGAACCGATGTAAGAGAGATCAAAACGTTCCGGCAGGGTAAAATCGCACTGAATGGTAGCGCATTGCCACTTCCGCTTCAGAGCGTCTTTGAGCTTGAAATCAATCTTCGGTCCGTAGAACGCCCCGTCACCTTCGTTGATTTCATACACCATCCGGCTGTCTTTAAGAGCCCCTTCCAAAGCGGAGGTCGCCAGATCCCAGTCGGCGTCAGAACCGATGGAATTTCCCGGACGGGTACTTAATTCTACTTCATACTCAAAACCGAATATTTTCATCGCGTAAGCAACAAAGTCGGCAATCGCCCGAATCTCGGAATTGAGCTGATCGGGAGTACAGAGGATATGTGCGTCATCCTGAGTGAACTGCCGGGCTCGCAACAGGCCATGAAGGACGCCGGTCTTTTCATGACGGTGAACGGTCCCCAGCTCGAAGTATCGCAGGGGCAGATCACGGTAGCTCCGAATCTTGGACTTGTAGATGAGCATGTGGGAAAGGCAGTTCATGGGCTTGATTCCATATCCCTGTCCATCCACCTCCGTGAAGTACATGTTTTCCCGATAGTGATCAAAGTGACCCGACCTTTTCCATAGGTCATCCTTGAGAATCTGGGGCCCCATTACCATGTCGTACCCGCGTTTTAAATGCTCCTTCCGCTCCCATTCTTCGATGATGTACCTGAGCATCATTCCCTTGGAATGAAAAATGATCAGTCCCGGTCCCGCCTCGTCGTTCAGTTGGAAGAGATCCAGTTCCCGACCTAGACGGCGGTGATCGCGTTTTTTCGCCTCCTCAATCATCCGGAGATAGTCATCCAGGGCCTCCTGGGTGGCAAAGCAGGTCCCGTAAATCCTCTGGAGCATCTTATTATGCTCATCTCCCCGCCAATAGGCGCCTGCGACCTTCAGAAGGGTGAATGCCCTGATCATTCGCGTGGAAGGAAGATGAGGCCCTCGGCACAGATCGACGTACCCCCCCTGGGAGTAAAGACTGACAGTCTCGACGTCCGGAGGAAGATCATTGATCAGCTCGACCTTATAGGTTTCTCCCATTTCTTTGAACAGGGCTACGGCCTCCTCCCGGGAAACCTCCCTGCGGGAAAAGGTGGAATCTGTTGCCGTAATCTGCAGCATCCTTTTTTCGATTTTCTGAAGATCTTCGGGTGTAAAGGTGGTTTCACATTCGAAATCGTAGTAAAATCCCTCCTCTATGGAGGGACCGATGGTGACTTTTGCCCCAGGGAAGGTATCCTGGACAGCCTGGGCCATAACATGGGAGGTGCTGTGGCGAAGGATCCCCAGACCTTCCTTCGTCGCAACATCGATCGGTTCAACAACGGCGTCCTTCTCGAGACGAAACCCCAGATCTACAGGTGATCCATCTACTTTTGCCGCCACGGCGGAACTCAGAACATCGGGCTTCCAGGAGCCGATCGCGTCTTTGATCGTTGTCCCTCCGGGGAAAGCTCCCCGGCTGTTGTCGGGCCAGGTGATGTTTATCTTATTCATCATGCTACCTTTATGCTAATTAAAGAAAGGGCATCACGTTCAATTTCGCTGATGCCCTTTCTGAATGTCATGGTAGGCACGCAGGGATTTGAACCCTGGACATCCACCGCGTCAGGATGGCGCTCTCCCCCTGAGCTACGTGCCTAAATGTTTCTCTTTGCGAACGGGCAATCCATCTAACAGGAAAAACCTTTCATGTCAAGGCAAATATCGATATTTCACGTCGTCGAATTGATGCAACGAATACCTTTAAAGATATAATTCAACCCGGAAGCAACAGTCAATATTGACGTAACAATATAAAATACCAAAAGAACCACTTTCAGGTCCCCCTGAAGAGAAAGGGAATGGACGGCCAAAACCAGAAAAACAGTTAAAAGCTGTAATACAGTTGTTAATTTACTGATCATTGTCGGACGGATCTGAAACGAGACAGACATGATAGCCAAAACCGCGACACCGAGGAGAATGATACAGTCCCTGCTCACCACAATTACGCTCAGCCAGCCTGGAATGATGTGCTTGATAGACAGGGTCACAAAACAACTTATAATGAGGGCCTTATCGGCAATCGGATCAAGATAGGCGCCGAGTTCGGTCTGCTGGTTCAGGATACGGGCCAGGAAGCCGTCCAGACCATCTGATATCCCTAATAAAGCAAATAACATCAAGGCTTTGAAGAATTCTCCCTGCATGAGCAGGATCACCATCACCGGTACGAATATGATTCGCATCACGGTCAAGGCATTGGGGATGTTCAGACGTCCGGCATTCATCGACGTTCCGCATCCCTTGCCTTGTTCCAGTCGACCCACTCGTCGCGGTCTTCCTGCTCAGAAAACTCTCTCGTCTTGGAGGCTGCTCCGTCCGGACCGATGCTTATCTGCTGCATTGATCGGATGATCACCGTCCACTGTTCCATGGTGACCTTCGTTGGTCCGGCAATTTTTTTTGGCCCCGCAATCTTGGTCGGAGGACCAACCGCTTTCGGGGCCTCCAGGGGCTTCGTTGCCCCGGAAACGGCTATCTCACCGTCATAGACGCGGACCAGTGCCGAGGCATCCTGATTAACATTCATCCTGTAGATCGTACCGCGCACACCGGCAACTGCGTTATCACTGGAAATCTCAAATTTTCTCTTGATTCCCAAAGATTTGCTGACATTTGCCCAAGTCCGCCCTACGGCGAGATGAACCTTGACATCCTGAGTGTTTCCATCTCCGGTCTGAAAAATAGTGAAGTGCGTATCATCGGCAAAGCGAAGGCGTGATTGGTCCGGCAATACGAGTTCCAGGCGTGATTTGCGCCCGACGGTTACCTCGTCTCCCCCCCGCAGGGTATCCTTCGGATTCAAGGCCCGCCAGGTCTGTGTTCCCTTCGGCAGCACCAGAATCGCTCCATCGAGATAACCGATACGGGCCTCACCCTTGTCAATGCTTACTTTTAAGGACTTCTTGGCCTGGACATCGCCGGGAGACATCCAGATTACCGTCAACAAAAACAGTAAAAAGATCAGATTTCTATTCATGAACGACCTCCTGAGTTTATCCATCCGGCCCCTGGGGAAGCGTCTCCATTACCTTGTTCAATATTTCCTGCATGGCCGGTTCAAAGGCCTGACAGCTCTGCATTCTCAGTCGTTCCCTGGTAATCTCGAAGTTTCTTTCCGAAACGCTATACTTGGTACTCCACAGGCTGTCATTCGTGCGGGCGCTCCGCAAGTCGAAAGTTGCAGAAACTGATGTCGTCGCATAAAGAAGCATGAAAGATGTGTCACACTCTTTGAGAGTCACATAAAGGACAGCATCAACGCCGAGCAGCTCACCCACGCTTCTGGGGGTGACTGATTCCACGCTTGGCTGCTGATAATCTTTATACAATTTAGATAGTTTCTCATCAATGACATTCAGAGGAATCTTCGGATAACCCTTGAAATAGATGGCCTCAAGCACCTTTCCACGAAACAGGCTTGCAGCTTCCAAATTTTTTGACTGATTCGACACCGGGAGGACGGCAACCAGCCTTACTCCCCTTTTATCAAACTCCGGGGCAAGAAAGTGGGGAATTTTCTTCGCGCAGCCTGACAAAAGACACGTCAGGACGATCAAAATAAAGAGGTAATATCTTAAAATCCTTCGGCTTTTATGATAAGGCATGGCTTTTTTTCATTTCCTGTTGACGTGTTTCCGATAGGGCAGAACAACTATCATTATTGTTTAAGTTTATCAACCTCTTCCCGGATAATCCGTTCGGCAATTGCCGGAAACATCTCTCTTGCTATCTTTTCTGTTGTTTCCGTAACCTGCCTGATTATTTCTTCCTGGATGTTGGAATTCACCAAGGCAACCCTGGTCCTTTTTTCAGGAATATCTACAAACTCCCTACTTCCTTCTTCAACGACATCAACAAGATCAAAGATCTCTTCTCCCGGCCGCATGACCCGTTCGCTCATATCGCTGCCTCCCTCACTTTTATCGCCCCTGCTACCATACCCGCTGGGATAGTTCAAGAAAATTTGCCTGTTAAAGCAATTTGATAAATATTTTTTCGAGAACACCCCGTCATTTCAGCTACGCAGTGTACCCTGTCCCGTAGACTGAGCAGAGGATCACCCGTCAATTCTGTAAGCAAGACCAGGATCTCATCATCAGAATAGTCTCTGGAATTATTTGTCTTTCCCTCTATGATCAGGGTAATCTCTCCCTTGATGTTCCTCTCTTCCAGTTCCTTCTCAACGTCATCGATTGTTCCTCTGATAAATTCTTCATGAATCTTCGTTAATTCCCGGGCAACCACCAGACGACGAGGGCCCATGATCTCACGCATATCCTTCAGACAGGCCTTGAGCCTTTGAGGCGACTCATAAAAGACCATCGTCCCCTTCTCTGCCTCGCACATCTTTAGGATATCCCGGCGCTGCATGATCTTGGAGGGCAGAAAACCATGAAATACAAAGTTATGCATCGGCAGGCCCGAGGCACTCAGGGCCGCCACGACGGCAGATACGCCGGGAATGGGAACCACACGGATACCTGCCTGGATCGCCTCTCTGATGAGATGGAAACCGGGATCTGATATTCCCGGTGTTCCCGCATCGGACACATAGGCAATGTCCTTTCCGGCCGCCATCTTTTCTATGAGAGGACCGCTTCTTTTCTTTTCCACGGCGTCATAAAGACTCGTGATGGGAGTACTGATATTATAGGCTTTCAGCAGTTTCTTCGTATGCCGGGTGTCTTCTGCGGCAATCTCATCCACCTCGGTTAAAATCCGGATGGCCCGCAGGGTTATGTCCTCCAGATTCCCGATCGGCGTTGCCACGATATAAAGCATCCCTCTTTCCATCTCCTTGACGCCCGAATTTTCTTGACAGTAAAAACGCGACGATCTATATATCCCAAAATTATTGAGATTACCATCATGGAAATGAAACGGATTCTTATTTCGGGCGGTGCGGGGTTTCTCGGCTCCCATCTGTGCGACCGGCTCCTCGCCGAAGGTCATGACGTCCTTTGCCTGGACAATCTTTATACGGGCAGCAAAAACAACATCCGTCATCTAATCGGCCATCCCAACTTCGAGTTCATCCGCCACGACATCACTCAGCCAATATTTCTGGAAGTTGACGAGATCTACAATCTGGCCTGTCCCGCCTCCCCAGTTCACTATCAGTACAATCCCATCAAAACCATCAAAACCAGCGTCATGGGGGCCATCAACACCCTGGGGCTGGCCAAGCGGGTCAAGGCGAAGATCCTCCAGGCATCGACCTCCGAGGTGTACGGCGATCCCGAGATCCACCCCCAGCCGGAAGAATACTGGGGACGGGTGAACCCGATCGGCATCAGGAGCTGTTACGACGAGGGAAAACGGGCCGCCGAATGCCTCATGATGGATTACCATCGCCAGAACGGCGTGAGGATCAAAATTGTCAGAATATTCAATACTTATGGACCACGTATGGCCATCAACGACGGTCGTGTGGTGAGCAATTTCATCGTCCAGGCTATCAAAGGGGAGGACATAACCGTCTATGGCAACGGCTCTCAGACCCGTTCCTTCTGCTATTACGAGGACCTGATCGAAGGGATAATTGGGATGATGTCAACAACCGATGGCATCATCGGTCCGGTGAATCTCGGCAACCCCTCGGAATTTACGATCCTGGAATTAGCCGAAAACGTCATCCGCCTGACCGGGTCGTCTTCCCGGATTGTTTTCAACCCTCTCCCCCAGGATGACCCGACCCAGCGCCGACCGGACATCTCAAAGGCGAAAGAGCTGCTCCACTGGACGCCCCGGATACCTCTTGCCGATGGTCTCGCAAAGACAATTCAGTACTTTAAGGGCGCCCTGAACTCCCTATGAGAACCTCCCCGGACATGACGTTCGATGTGATCATCATCGGCGCCGGCGTCGTCGGCCTCGCGATCGCCCAAAAACTTGCCCGCCGGGACCGGAAACTGGCGGTCCTGGAAAAACATGACCGCTTTGGCCAGGAAACGAGTTCGCGAAACAGCGAGGTCATCCACGCCGGCATCTATTACCCCCGGGATTTCTTGAAAAGCCGCTTGTGTGTAGAGGGCAATCGCCTGCTGTACGCCTGGTGCCGGGAACACAATGTCCCCCATGCGGCCGTCGGCAAGCTCATCGTTGCCACCACTGCAGAAGAGGCAGCGTCATTGGAAACCATCCAAGCCTCGGCAAGACAAAACGGCGCACCGGGATTGGAGCTATTGGGGAAAAAGCAGCTCCTCTCGATAGAACCGGAGGTTTCCGCCCTGGCCGCCCTCCTCTCTCCGACTACCGGCATCATTGACTCTCATTGCCTCATGCAGTCGCTCCTCCTCGCCGCCGAGGACAAAGGGGCGTTGTTGTCATGCCGGGCAAAGGTCACGGCAATCAGCTTTGACGGTGCCGGGTATGACCTGGAGATCAATAACGGGGAGTATCGGATTCAGGGGAAGACCATCGTTAACAGCGCCGGCCTCCATGCCGACCAAATCGCCGCCTTGACGGGAATTGACATTGACGCCCGGGGATATCGCCTGAAACCATGCAAGGGAAACTATTTCAGCGCCTCCCCCGCCCCGAGGCTGAGACGTCTTATTTACCCCGTACCAATGAAAAACAATGTCGGTCTCGGCATCCATGCCACCTTGGACCTGACCGGCCGGGTCCGGTTCGGTCCGGACAGCCGCTATCTGGACAAGGAGGAAATCCTTTGCCTGACCGACGGCCAAAACGGCAATGGCCCGCCCCGTAAATCTGCACTCAGCCTGTACAAGGTTGATGAAGACCATAAAGAAGCCTTCGGTAATGCAATCCGCAAGTATCTGCCGGGATTTGACACGGAAACCCTGCACCCGGATATGAGCGGCATTCGCCCCAAGGTTCAGGGACCCGGCGATCTGGTGATGGATTTTATCATTCGGGAGGAGGGGAACTGCGGCTACCCCGGCTTCATCAACCTGATCGGGATCGAGTCCCCCGGGCTCACCTCCTGCCTGGCGATTGCCGGGTACATCGATGACACTTTTATCAAGGACGGTAAATAATTAAATGAACAAGACCATACTTTGCATCGGCGCCGGTTATGTAGGCGGACCCACCAT